>DASWQQ010000207.1:0-9293 GCA_036403615.1 Candidatus Dormiibacterota bacterium
CGAGGATGATCATGATGGCGGCTCCGATAGTTCCCATGCCGGTCAGGATGTTGGGCACCAGGTTCTCGGAAAAGACTTCCTTCTTGAGGACGCTCGCTGGGACTTCGCTTCGGAATCCCTTGGGCGGATTTGTCAGGATCACGTAGCTCAGCACGTAGCCGATCAGTACCAGGACGAAGAGCAAAATCAACAACAAGATCCAGTTCGCCCAGCGTTTGCGCATTTTCAGGACCTCGGCGCGGAAGCTGGGAATCATCCCTTGTGCCCTTCGGTCTCGGTCAGCTGAAGGAAGACATCCTCGAGCGATTGTTCCGACGCACGAAGCTCGGACACATCCAGCCCGTCTGCGACCAGCCGGCGATTGAGTGAGGCAGCCTGTGCGGGGTCGACGGTCAGGTGGAACTGACCCGCGCTGAGCCGGATCTTGTCGCGTCCAACGAGCTCCTCGAGCAAACGCTGCGCTCGCTCGGCGGGTTCGGCGCGGATCAGGAGCGTGCTGCTGCCGCTGCGGCTGCGAAGCTCATCAACGGTGCCTTCGGCCACGAGACGGCCTTTGGCGATGACACCGACCCGGTCACAGGTGAGTTCGACTTCATTCAGGAGATGACTCGAAAGCATGACGGTGCGGCCTTCCTTCTTGATGTCGGCGATCAGGGCGCGCATCTCGACGGTGCCCTGCGGGTCCAGTCCGCTGGTGGGCTCGTCCAGGATCAGCAATTGAGGATCTTTGAGCAGCGCCGCCGCGACGCCGAGGCGCTGCTTCATTCCGGTCGAGTAAGTCTTGAACTTATGCCGGGAGCGCTGCGCCAGGTCAACCTGCTCGAGCACGGCATCGATCCGCTTGACTGCGAAGCCACAATAGCGCGCCATGACGCGCAGATTGTCGCGGCCGGAAAGGTATGGGTAGAAGGCTGGTGTCTCGACCATGGCTCCCAGGCGCGAGAGGCTTGCGGAACTCCCTGGCGCTGCTCCAGCGACGACAGCGGATCCCGAGGTCGGGTGCAGCAGGCCGGACAGCATTCGCAAGGTCGTCGTCTTTCCGGCCCCGTTGGGTCCCAGGAAGCCGTAGACCTCACCGGATCGAATCGCCAGGTTCAGATCGTTTACGGCGAGCACACCGCTGCCGTAACGCTTGGTTAATCCTCGTGTTTCTACGGCCAGCGCCTGCCCCAAGAGCCACCTCCCGTGTTCGGGTCATGATATGACACGCCATGGCTAATAGAGACTTCTTTCTGATCGTCGCGGCTCGAATGTTGCGAGCCTTTGCCTTCGGCATGTCGGCTGTGCTCGTTGGCCTGCACCTCGAGCGACGCGGGTTCAGCGCCACTGCCGTCGGCCTGACGTTGACGGTCGGACTCCTCTGCGGAGCGCTTTTCGGATTGTTGGCCGCAGCGGCTTCCGCCCGGGTCGGCCGGCGCTGGACACTCGCCCTCGCCGGAATCTTGATGACGCTGACCGGTTTGGACCTGGCCCTTGCGAGCGCGCCCTGGCTGCTCGGGCTGGCCGGCATAACGGGGATGCTGGGGGCGGCCAGCATCGACGTCGGTCCGTTCGCCTCGATCGAACAGTCAGCACTCGCGGAGTCGGTACCGGCGAAGCGACGTAACCTGGCCTTTGCCCGCTATTCCCTTACAGGCGGCCTGGCCGTCGCGGCCGGTGCCCTGGTCTCGAGCTGGGCGACGGACTTACGGAAGGGCCAGCTCATCTTCGTCGCCTACGCCCTGGCGGGACTGATTACCGCTGTGCTGGCGCTTTTGCTCTCTGAACGAGCCGAGGCAGCGGTACGTGGGACGGTCTTCAGGCGCAGCCAGCTGCGCACCGTCGGCCCGTTGTCCGGCCTCTTTGCCATCGACTCGTTGGGGGGCGGCCTGGTGGTCCAGTCCGTCATCGCCTACTGGTTGCACGTGCGATTCGGCGCCAGCGCTACGCTACTGGGGCCGGCATTTGCTGCGATCGCCCTGGTGCAGTCCGCGTCCTACGAAATTGCGGGGCGATTGAGCAATCGCATCGGATTGATCAGGACCATGGTCTTCACTCATGTGCCCAGCAACGTACTGTTACTCCTGGTGCCGTTCAGCCCGAATATTCAGTGGGCACTAGGCTTGCTGATCGCACGCTTCTGCCTTTCGCAGATGGATGTGCCGGCCAGGCAGGCCTACATCGCGTCGATAGTTCCGGCTTCTGAACGGGCCGGCGCGCTCGCCCTTACTGGCGCTGTCCGCGGTGTTGCCCAGGCAGCGGGTCCAGCCGTCGCCGGCGCCGCGATCCAGGGCGCCATTCTCGGGCTGCCCTTTTATCTGGCCGGCGCCCTGAAGCTTGTCTACGACCTGGGCTTGTTCCTCGGCTTTCGCGACCGACCCGCGGCGCACGAGGGTAGGAAATAAAAAGGCTAATCGTCAGTTCTATCGCGAGCCTGGTGCTCACCGCTTGTGGCGGCAGCGCCCCCACAGCACCGCCGGCAGTGAACCTCACGGTCTTCGCCGCCGCGTCACTGTCGAGCGCCTTCCCCGCCGTGGCGGCTGGGCTGGGCAAAGCCCATCCGGAGATTGTTATCCGCTTCAACTTCGCGGGCACGCAAACGCTCGTAACTCAGATCGAGAGCGGTGCTCCGGCCGACGTCTTCGCCAGCGCCGACCAGGCGCACATGAACATTTTGAAGACCGAGTCCAAAGTCAATACTCCGGTCGTCTTCGCCCAAAACAAGCTTGCGATCATCGTGCCGTCGCGGAACCCGGCCGGGCTAACCAGGGCCTTCGACCTCTCCCGCTCGGGCGTGAAGCTCGACATCGCCTCCCCCGCCGTGCCCGCCGGTGCATCGGCGCGGCTCATGCTCGGCAAGCTCGCCGCTCAACCCGGAGCGCCCTCGGGCTTTATTACCGCGGCGCTGAAAAACGTCGTTTCCCAGGAGGACAACGTCGAGGCGGTGGTCACGCGCGTGGCGCTCGGCGAAGCCGACGCCGGAATCGTCTATCTATCTGACCTTTCGACTCCGAACGGCAAGAAAGTCAGGAACATCAGCATTCCGGACCTGGCCAACGTGATCAATATCTATCCCGTCGCGGTCGTCAGGGCCAGCACGCACAGCAGCCAGGCAAAACAGTTCGTTGATTACCTGACGGGGGCCGAAGGCCAGGCAATCTTGCGCCAGCATGGGTTCTTGACGTCACAATAGATGCCATGTTGAGCCGGCAGAGCCTGCGACGCTTCAACCTCGGAAGCCCACTCAGCGTCTTCAGCCTCCTGAGCTTCGGAAGCCTTTTTAGCGCGCTGAGCATATTGAGCATTGGTAGCGCCGGCTCGATCCTGAGCATCGGTAGCACCGGCAGCATCCTGAGTATCGGCAGCGCCGGAAGCATTCTCAGCATCGGGAGCGCCGGATCGATTCTCAAGATCGGGCGCGCCGGACGGGGCTAGGCGTCAGTCTGGACTAGTCGGGCTTCTTGTTCAGCTTGACGCCGAACTTTTTGGCAGCCGACTGGATTTTCTTTTTGGCCTGGGCCTTCTCCTGGGCCGAGACCCCCTCCACCTGGTTGAAACGGGCCGAGGCGTTACGCACGTGACTGGCGTCGGTTAGCGGCTCCTTACGTTCCTTGGGAAAGGCGAACTTTTCGGCCGGAAGGTCGTTCTGTTTCTTCGTGCTGATTTTTGCCATATCTAACTACTAGCAAAACTTGAGTGCCTGACGCAAGGGCTTCGATCTATTGCGTTGGAAAGGGCACCTGCCACCAGGACGGCAGCTGCTCGGCGCTGATGCCGGTAACCCATTTCACCCACCAGAAGCCTCGCCGGTGGGGCGCCACGAGTCGCACCGGAAAGCCGTGGCCCGCGTCCAGCGGCAGGCCGCCAGCCCGGGTGGCGACCAGCAACCTGCCGGCTTCTTCGATCGGGAAGCGGCGCGTGTACCCCGTCGACGAATGCACCAGAAGGCTCAGCGCCCCCGTGGTAGCGGGAAGCAACCGGCTGAGCCAGACGCCTGACCAGTCCTGCTCCGAGTAGAACCCGCCAGTGCAGTCGAGCGTCGCCCGCACCCGGTCATCGAATTGCATCAGCTCGTCCAGGCTCCAGTGCCGCGCCTCGCCGCCGGCCGCGATCACCAGGCGCCAGCTCGCGGCGTCGACCGATGGCACGCTGTCAAACATCCACTGGGTCACAGGCAATTGCTCGGGCCGCAGGGAACCCACGGCGTAGGAGCCGGTGAAACGACGCTGGCTGCCGGCAAGTTTGGTTATCCGGACCAGGGCCTCAGAGCTGACGTAGGCGATGCTCGCCGCGCCCAGCACGGCGCCGCCGCGAAGCAGGCTACGCCGCGATAAGTCTGTGCCGCGCAATGGGACGCGCCGGGCGATCACATGCCAGACGGCAAAGGGAATCGCCAGCAGTGCCGCCCCGACGTGAACTTCCATCGCGCTGATCGGGCCGGCCTGGATCAGAAGCCCGCTGGAGTGAAGCAAGCCGGCCACAACGGATACCACCACGAGAACCGTGAACACGAGGGAGTCGAGCCAGCCCTTCCGCCGGCGCCGGATGCCGTTTCTGGCAATCACAGATTTCCAGGGCGTGAGCGCCACGATCGCGAAGCCACTGGCGGCGTGGATAACCAGCGACCAGCGCGACGGCGCCGTGCCGTAGAAGAAGGCGACCCAACCGGTGGTGAAGGCCGAGCCGAGAAGCACCAGCAGGGCCAGGTTGGTCCATCGCTTCACGAGTCCCAGTATCTCCCGTAGTCTTGAGCCGTGGCCGCCGCGAAGAAGACATCCCGCAGGGCGCCGGTGCGACGAACGCGCAAACCCGGCGAGGCGCGCGGCCCGGAAGCCCGCGAAAGCCGCCTCGAACTCGACGACCGTGGCGTCTCGGAGCTCACCGCCCGGGTTGTGCAGCAGGGCGGCTCGGTGCTGGGTGCGTACAGAGATCCGTTTGCCGGTCAGCCGCTGGTCTTTGCCTCGCTGCCACTGAAACGCGTCGTCGCCACTCCATTCCAGCGCGATCTCTCAAAGACCCACGCTGACCGCCTGGCAGAGGCGATTGGCGCAGCCGGACTCTTTCTCGACCCGGTGATCGCGGTTGCGTCGCCGGATGGCTTCTGGTCGCCGAACGGCCGCCACCGGCTGGAGGCGGCGCGGCGGCTGGGCATGCGCTCCGTAACGGTTCTCCTGGTTCCTGATGACAAACTCGCCTTCCGGATTCTTGCCCTCAACACCGAGAAGGCACATAACCTGCGTGATCGCAGCCTGGAGGTCATCCGGATGGCGAGACAGCTCGCCAAGGAGCAGCCGCGCAGTAAAGAAAGCGAGCACCTGCTGACCTTCGACTCGGCGTTGTTTCTGACCCTGGGCTGCGTTTACGCGCAGCGCACACGCTTTGCCGGATCCTCCTACCAGCCGGTGCTGCGCAAGGTCGATCGCTTCCTGGACAGTACTCTGCCCGCCGCATTACGCCAGCGGGAGCAATGGGCGGTGCGAATCATGGACATCGATGATCGCGTCGCCCAGCACGTCAAGACCATGCAGGAGATGGGGATGAAAAGCCCCTACCTGCGTGCCGTGGTGGTGGCGCGGATCAACCCGGTTCGTTTTACGCCGCCCTCGCGCAAGAAGGACGCTGCCCCGCCCATGTCAATGGCTGAGGCGCTAACCAAGATGGCGGCCAGCGTACGCAAGTTCAACCCGAAGTCTGTGCGCCCGGGCGACCTTGCCCTGGTGGCTGCGATCGCGCCGAGCTCAGCCGAAGAATAAGGTCGCGCAGCGGCACCGTTTCCAGTGAGGCGATCTTGAGATCGGCCTGAGTCAGATCCATCGTGGCCGTCATCGTTGTCGGGACCGCTACACAGGGAATGCCGGCCGCCCTGGCGGCGCGGATGCCGTTGTTCGAATCCTCCAGCGCAATGGCTTCCTCCGCTTTGACCTCCAGCCGCCGCAGCGCCGTTAGGTAAAGTTCCGGATCCGGCTTCGCCCGAGCGACGTCGTCCTTGCAGACGATGGCGTCGAACCGGCCCCTGATCGAGAATCGGTCCAGATGCTTCACGATCCACTTGCGCGATGAGCTGGATACAACGGCAAGCTGAAGGCCCAGTTCCTCCGCATCATGAAGGTACTGCTCCACGCCTGGCATCAGCGCCTGGACCGCCATCGCTTCGTCGTAATAGCGACGTTTCAGGGCATTCAGCCCGGGCTCATCGACCGGCCGGCCGGTTCGCTCGGCAAGGTCGACCACGGGATCGAATGGGCTCGGCCAGGTTCCGATGTTGGTAAGCCAGCGCTCGAAGGGCAGCTCCTGGCCGTGGTCCCGATAGATACGCTGCCAGGCGATATAAAGAGGCTCCTCCGTCTCGATGATGAGACCGTCGAAGTCGAAGAGGACCGCCCGGATCAATGGCTCAGGCGGGACTCCGCATCCAGGGGGTCATGGTGACGCCGACGAGAAGGCCTTCCGGGCTGAGCAGGCGGCTGACGACCTGGCCCCAGGGCTCGGTGCGTGCCTTGACCAGCATCTTGTAACCACGCGCTTCCAGTTCCTGGGTGGCGGCGGCGACGTCGTCGACGTCAAATTCCAGCCAGGCCTGGGGCACCGGGATGTCTGCGGGCCATTCCGGCCGGCCGAAACACGACTCTGACGCCTGGGCCAGCGGCCAGATGGCGAAGGCGTTGACGCCGTCAACCTTCTCGGTGTGCAGGTAGTCGCCTTCTTCGACCTGGAACGAGATGCCAAGAGCCTGCTCGTAAAGCTTCCGGGATATGCCGATGTCGCGGGCAATCGGTCCGAAGCCGGCGACGAAAAGGACCTTCATCGCAGGTGCATCTCGAAGAACTCGAGCACGCGTCGCTCCATGTCGGTGCGGTCGCGCTCGGAACGCGGCATATGTCGCTCGTTCGGGTAGAGCAAAGTCTCAAACGGCTTGCCGGCGTCGATGAAGGCCTGCATCAGGCGCGCCGTGTGGCGGAAATGTACGTTCTCATCGATCATGCCGTGGATCACGAGCAGCTTGCCCTGCAGCCGGTCCACGTGCGTCAGCACCGCCGATTCGCGGTAGCCGTCAGGGTTCTCCATCGGGGTGCCCATGTATTTCTCCGTGTACGCAGTGTCGTACCCCGCCTGGTCGGTGACGGGTGCGCCGGCGACACCGACTTTAAAGAGCTCCGGGGCGCGGAGCATGGCCATAAGGGTCATGTAGCCGCCGTAGCTCCAACCGAAGATGCCAACGCGCGAGAGATCGGCAAACCCAAGCGAGCCCAGCCAGCGAACTCCCTCGACCTGGTCCTGGACCTCGATACCGCCCATCCGGTGCTTTATCGGTGCCTCGAACTTCAAGCCGCGCCGAGCCGAGCCCCGGTTGTCAACCTTGAGGACGATGAAGCCGCGCTCCGAAAGTATCTGTGCCCGTAGGTCGACTGTTTGCGCCCAGCTCTCGTTGACCATCTGGGGTCCTGGCCCGCCGTAGACGGAGACGATCACAGGCGCTTTGGCGGACTGTTCGGGTCGATAGACGGCCGCGTGAAGCTCGACGCCATCGGAGGTCTTGAATGTATGCAGCTCGGGCGGTCTCAGCGCCAGATCGACCGCGGCAGGCCTATGCAGTGTGTGGCGGACCGCGCCGCTGACCGCCCGGACGGTGATGCTCGGAGGCGACATCCGGTCCTCGGCCAGCTCAACGAAAGTGCTGAAGTCCGGGGCTATGGCTGCCCCGTGCATGCCCGCATCACGCGTCAGCCGTTCAGCCTCGCCACCGTCAAGCGAGACGCGGAAGAGCTGCCGCTCGAGTGGCGTTTCCCGCCAGCCCACGAAATACAGTTGACGTCGCTCCTCGTCGAGGGCGATGGTCGCATCCACGAGCCACTCGCCGCTGGTCAGCTGCCGTTCAAGGCTGCCGTCCGGTCGATACACGTAAAGATGCCGGAATCCGCTGCGTTCCGACGACCAGGTGAACTCGCCGGTGGATTTGACGAACCGCAGGTCGTCATGCAGGTTGACCCAGGGCTTTATCTCATCGACCATGATGCCCTTGCCGGCGCCGGTCGTTATGTCGTAGGCAAGTAGCTCGAGTTGCTGCCAGTCACGCGAGAGCCACTGGACGAGCAGGCGCCCGTCGGGATGCCAGTCGACTCGCGCGATGTAACCCTCCTCGATACCAAGGTCCATGAACGTTGGACGGCCGCCGCTGGTCCGTACTACGCCCAGCTTCACGCGTGCGTTGGCCATGCCCGCGAAGGGATAACGATGTTCCTCGATCTCGAGCACCGGCTTTCCCTGGTGCACGATCGGGTAGACGGGTATATGCCGCTCATCGACCTGCTCGAAGGCGACCAGATCGCCGCTCGGCGACGGCCAGTAGCCATGACTGCGGTCGAGTTCTTCCTGGGCCACGAACTCGGCCAGCCCATTCGTCACGCCCGGGGCTGAGCCGCTGGTCAGTTTTCTCTCTCCGCTTTCGTCAACGCACCAGACTTCGTTTTCCCGGACGAAGAAGACATGCCTGCCATCGGCCGTGATCTGCGGATCGATGACGCCGCCACCGGCGAGCTTCGCGGTCGCACCGTCCTTTACCTGGTACAGGTCGCCGCGCAGGGGCAGCAACATGACGTTGGCCTTCTCCGCCCAGATGTAGTCGGTGATACCGGTTTCACGCAGGCGCTGGCGCTCGCGGCGAAGCACTTCGTCCTTCGAGATGTTCGCCTCGGTCACGGCCTCGCCGGGCGGAGAGAGCCAGTGCTCTCGCTTTCCGCTGGCAAGGTCAAGGCGCCATAGATCGCGACTTAGATCTCCGCGCTCGCTGAAGAGGTACGTGATGGATTTCGAATCGGGCGAGTATCGAATCTTGCCCGGCATCGCCAACCCAGGCCGTGGATACCTTGCCACCAATTCGGGCGTCAGGCGGCTCTTCTCAGCAGTCTTCACCCGTCTATGGTCCTACAATCCCAAACGGTGCTGATCAAAGCCGCCCTCAATGGATCGCGGGGGCGCCACGAACACGACGCCCTTCCCCTCTCCCCCGCCTCGCTCGCCCGGGAGGCCGCGGCAGCGCGAGCCGCCGGCGCCGGCGCGGTCCATGTCCACGCTCGCGACCGCTTTGGGCGTGAGACGCTGGAAGCTGAGCATTGCGCCGACACGCTGAATGCGATCAGGGCCGCGAACCCAGGCCTGCCGGTCGGACTGACCACCGGTCTCTGGATCGTCAAGGACGCGGTGAAACGGCTCGAACAAATCGGGGCGTGGACAGTCCCACCCGACTTCTGCTCCGTGAATTTCTCCGAAGACGGCACCAGCGAACTATGCCAGCTTCTGCAGCGCAAGGGCATCGG
>DASWQQ010000208.1:0-1592 GCA_036403615.1 Candidatus Dormiibacterota bacterium
GTAACAGCACGTGCGCTACCCCCGCCCACAAGCCAGTCACACCGACTGGCAGGAGGAGGATTCATCCCAAGAAGCGGTTTACAGCGCTTCCGCGAGGCCGGCCCAGCGCTCCGAGCGCGATCACGAAAAGAATGGCGGGCAGATTGAAGGAGGAAGCAGATGGCTGCTGCAATCATCCGAGGGTCCAACTTCTCAGCCACCGAATAGAAGATGCACCGATGTCGGTGTATCTGTGCATCGGGGTCAGGTTGGCATGTAGCCCTTCGACGTGAAGTAGGCCGTGAGCGCCTCGTCCAGCACGTCCTGCATCATGAGATCACGGTCGGCAGCCACCGAGCGGATCCTGCGATAGTGGGACTGCTTGATGTAGAGGCTGACCTTCTTCCGTGCGTTCGGGTCCTTCGCTGCCGGGGCAGCCTCTTCCGGCCGCTCCTCGGGAGCCTCCGCCTCAAGCGGCTGGATCTCTGCGAGGCTGTTGCGCTGGCGGCTCATGCGGCGACCCTGTGTTCGAGGGCGACCTTGGCCCGGACCCATTCGTAGATGGCTCGGAATTCGTCGACGCTCTTCTGCTCCGCGTCGGTGAGCCCCGATATCTCGAAAACGGTTTGCCCCGATATCAGTGTTTCGGGGATTACCGATTTCTGGTGGATGACCGTGCTCACGTAGGGCAGCTTGCTGGCATCCAGATAGGCGAGGGCCTCTGTCTTCGGGCGAGGCGTGTTGGTGACGGCCGCGCTGACCACGACCGAGAACGAAACCTTCTCTCGACGCAGGTGGGCGATGAAAGGAGGGAGAGCCTTGATGTCGTCTGCAGTCGGACGCATCGGCACCAAGACGTGGTCGGCCGCCCGTGATGCGTTGAGAGCGATCGGCCCATTCAGGCTCCCAGGCGTGTCGATGAAGAGGATCTCGATTCCCTTGGCCTTGATCCCGGCGAGGGTTGCCCTGAGGTGGTCCTCGTTCGGCGACAGCTCGTGGTGGACCTCCGGCGGCCCATAGCCTCGGCTCAGGCGCGTAGCCCCCCAATCCCGAGAACCGCCCTGCTGGTCAGTGTCGAGTATCGCGGTCCGGAAGCCGTCAAGGTGGGCAGCAACGGCGAGGTGACGACAGAGCGTGGTCTTGGTCGCCCCGCCCTTCTGAGTCGCCAAAGTGACGATCTTCATATCGGTGTCCCCCGATATCGGCCAATCGGTGTTTCGGTGCATCCGTGCGTCGGCATTCCAGCCTTTCGGCAAATACCGACACACAGATACGCCGACGACCGTCGCGGTTGCGTGGTTAACAAACCGTTAAGCTTCCGCGATCTGCGAGGCTCGTGCAGCGGGTAGTGACGCCGTCAGCCTAGCGCGGTGACGCTGAAGGGAGGGCGGATGCGAGATGAAGGGCGAACCGGTCCCAACGTTGACTTAACGCCCCGCTCCGGCCGACATGGCTTGTTCCGGTCCAGGGCTCGGTCACGAGTCGTGAGCCGGTAAAGGAGATCGCCGCGAGAAAGACCTAAGCCCAAAACGCCAACGGCCCCACTCCCTGGCAGGAATGAGGCCGTCGAAATCGATGGGTCTGTGAGGACCGCTAACTCCCTCCAGACATCA
>DASWQQ010000209.1:0-11274 GCA_036403615.1 Candidatus Dormiibacterota bacterium
GAAGATCTTGCCACCGACCGAATCTATCGCTACATGATCTCGCAGCGAGTCCTCCACCAGGTCGAGGTCCCGGATACAGACGGTAAATCGATCACCCATTCACCCGAGCTGGTCACCCGCCTCTTCGATGAGGAGCTGGAGCGGCTGGTCAGGGAAACCCCGGCTGCTGCGGGCAGCACCGCCGCCACCCTGACCCGTGCGCGTGAGCAGAGTGAGGGTATGATCCTCGGCATTCTTGAGGCCCAGAGCGCCAGAGCGACCTGACACACCACCGGCGGATCTGCTGCCCGTCCAGCGGAATGCCACCCTCCCCTATCGAATCGTGCGGATCCTAACGCTGCCTCTTCTCCATCTCCTCTTTCGCATCAGCGTCACCGGCCGCGAGCACATTCCTCGGCGGGGCGCCTATCTTGTCATCTCCAACCACCTCAACTGGCTCGACTCCTTCGCCATCCTCGCAACCTTCCCGATCGAGCCGCGCGTCCACTTCCTCGGCGATACGACCACACTTGTCAGCCGCCGCTTCCAGTGGCTGACGATCAGGGCCGTCGGGGGCTACATACCGGTCAACCGGAAATTGCACGGGGATGCAGCGCTTTTTCAGCACGTCGACCGCTGCCTGCAGCAGGGAGGCGCAGTCGCGCTCTACCCGGAAGGCCATTACGGAAATGCCGAAGGGAGCTTGCAGCCATTCAAGAAGGGCTTCGCTCATTTCGCCTGCGAGAACAAAGTTCCGATCGTACCCGTGGGTCTCAGCGGCACCATGGACCTGTGGCTCCGGAAACCTGTCCAGCTCGCCATCGGCCCCCGGATCGATCCGGAGGGGAAAACCGTAGACGGCCTGGTGCCGCTCGCCGAAGAGGCGGTGAGGAAGCTGCTGCCACCCTACAGCGAGCCGCCCGGCAAGAAGCTCCTCCGCCGGCGGCTGACCAGACTCTTCTAGGGCCGCCCGGAGCGAAGGATGCTGATCGCGACGTAGCCACCAAGCGCGCTGGCCGCAAGAAAACCGAGTATCAGGACGACGCCTGCCGCGGGATCGCTGCGCAGGTGGAAGGCGGAGATCAGGACGGCAAGCGCGATCACGAAGGCGGCGGCGATTATTCCAAGCACCATCCGATTGGCAATACGCTCCAGGCGCCGAATCAACGGCTCGAAGCCGGAGGGGCGAACACCGATTTCGAGGTCTCCTCGGTGAAGAGCTCCAAGTAAACGGCGCAACTGCAGGGGAGCCTCGACCCCGAGGCGGGCAGCGTCGACGCCTGCCTGAGCCGCGGAACGGGCCCAGGTGGCAGGTGAGAACTGCCGTAGTACCATCCTGCGGGCGTAAGGTGCCAGCACGGCGGCGAAGTCAAAGCCTGGATCGAGGCGCGTGACCAGGCTCTCGTGCATCATCACGGTCTTGAGCAGCAGTGCGTAGCCAGGCGGCAGCTGGAGCTGGTGCCTTCGGACGACCGCCAGCAGGTCGTTGATCACCGGTCGGATTGCGATCTCGCCGACCGGCCGGCCATAGTACCGTGCGCGCAGGTGCTCGATATCGCGGCGCAGCCGCGCGCGGTCGACGCGGCGGCGGGCCACGCCCAGGTCGAAGAGTGCATCGACCTGCCGCTCAGGCTCTTCGCTGGTGTAGGCGATCAGTGCCCAGGTCAGCTGCTCACGCATGCGACCCTCGACTCTGCCCACCATCCCGAAATCCACCACCCCGATGCGACCGGCCGGGTCGACAAAGAAGTTGCCCGGATGTGGATCGGCGTGGAAGAAGCCATCCTCGAAAATCATCTTCATCACGATCCGGGCGCCCTGTAGTGCGACGACGCGGCGATCAATCCCGGCGCGATCCAGAGCGGCGAGATCGTCGATCTTGATGCCGGTTATGCGTTCCAGCGTCAGAACCCGCCTCGTGGTGTATTCCCAGAAAACGCCCGGGATGCAGACTGCCTGATCAGTAAGAAAGCTCGTCCGGATGCGCTCGGCGTTGCGTCCCTCCAGGATGTAATTGGTCTCCGCTCGGAGCGTCTGCCCGAACTCGCTCACCACCCCGACCACGTCGTAGTGGTCCATCAGGGCCCAGCGGCGGCGGGCAGTTGCCGCCAGGCTCTCCAGGATCTGCAGATCCTGGTCGATCTGCTCGGCGACCCCGGGTCGCTGGACTTTGATGACAACGGGGGTCCCATCGCGCAGGGTGGCACTATGTACCTGCCCGATCGACGCTGCCGCCAGCGGGACTGCATCGAAGCTGCCGAAAGCCGTTTCAACCGGTTCGCCCAGCTCCTCGGCGATGATCCTCTTCACCACCTGCGCCTCGAGCGGGGGTGCGGCATCCTGGAGCTTGGCCAGTTCTACCTGGTAGCTGGGCGGCAGAAGGTCCGCCCGGGTCGAAAGAATCTGTCCGAGCTTGATGAAGGCAGGGCCCAGCTCCTCGAGGGCCCGGCGCACGTGTTCCGGTCGCGTCAGCGGCTGGTCATACTGCCGGTTGAAGAGGCGCTGCCAGGTGACGAAGCGCTCGAGACCGAGGACGCTGATGAAGAACCCCAGGCCATGCTGCGCCATCACTCGGCTGATCTGCCGGTAGCGACGGGCCGGCGTCTGGGCCGCCATGGCCATGAGGGTAACAAGGCGGATCGATACGCTATCCAGCGGTGGACGGCGAGCTCGAGCACGAGGCGGTCTTCGACCGGATCCCGGGATGGGCCGGCAGACCGCGCTCGGCGCATCCACTCAGCGGCGGAATCACCAACCGGAACTACCGGGTGGCGCTGGGCGCGGAAATCTTCGTGGTTCGAATCCCGGCCAAAGGCGCCGGCTGGCATGGCATCGACCGCCGCAACGAGTACGAGGCAAGCTTGCTGGCGGCAAGCTGCGGGGTCGGCCCGGAAGTGGTCACCTTCCTCGAGCGGGAAGGTGTGCTGGTAACGCGTTTCATCCATGGGCGTCCGGTCAGCGACGCTGATGTTCACCTGCCCGGAACACTGGGGCGTGTTGCCAAGGCGCTGCTTGCAATTCACCACGCCGGTGTCCTCGCTGACGCCTTTTCCCCTTTTCGCGTCGTTGAGCGTTACGCCACCGTCGCTCGTGAGCATCGGGTCGCGATCCCGGAGGAATTCGAGCAAGCCGCCGCAATCGCAAAAACAATCGAGCAGGCGCTGCCGATCAGCGCGCCGCTCCTCTGCCACAACGACCTGCTCAACGCGAACTTCATCGACGACGGCGACCGGATCCGCATCGTGGACTGGGAATATGCAGGGATGGGCGATCCCTACTTCGACCTGGGTAACTTCGCAGTCAACCATGGGCTGGCTGAAGAGGAGCAGAACTTCCTGCTGGAGGCCTACGCCGGCGAGGCACTTGAGCCGCAGCGTGCGCGGCTCCAGCTGATGCGCGTTATGTCGGACTTCCGCGAGGCCATGTGGGCGGTGGTTCAGCAGGTCGCCTCGGAGCTGGATTTCGATTTTCGCGGCTACTCGCGGCGGCACTTCGAGAGGTTGCTGGCGGCCGCGGGTGATTCGCGCTTCAGAACGTGGCTGGAGGCTGCCGCAGCGTGAACCTGCCCACACGTAGCCGCGTCGTAATCATCGGTGGTGGCGTCGGTGGCGCGAGCATCGCCTATCACCTGGCTGAAAGAGGCTGGTCGGACGTTTTGCTGCTGGAACGGGCTCAGCTGACGAGCGGTTCCACCTTTCACTCCGCCGGACTGGTGGGACAGCTCCGATCCAGCATGCCGTTGACCCGGCTGATGATGCAGAGCGTGGCTCTTTACCGCAGGCTCACTGCGGAGACCGCCGTCGACATCGGCTGGCGCGAGGTGGGCAGCCTGAGGCTGGCATCGTCGCCGGCTCGGATGGAGGAGCTGCAGCGACAGGCCGGCTGGGGCAAGAGCTTCGGGTTGCCCATCGAGCTCATCAGTTCGGAGGAAGCCGGCCGGCGTTTTCCGGTCATGTCCCTGGAAGGCGTACGCGGCGCCGCCTTTGTGGCCAGTGACGGCTACCTCGACCCGAGCGGGCTGGCCCTCGCGCTTGCCGAGGGGGCGCGACGGCGGGGCGTGCGGATCGTGGAGGGAGCCACGGTCACGGCACTGCAGGTTAGCCGGGGCCGGCTGCATGGCGTGGAGACAAGCGCGGGCACAGTGGAAGCCGAGCTGGTGGTCAACGCCGGAGGAATCTACGCGCCGGAGATCGCGCGGATGACCGGCATTACCCTGCCTATCATCCCGATGGCCCATCAGTACCTCCTGGCACGCCTTGCCGAGGAATTACCTGCGGACCTGCCAACCATGCGCGATCCCGACCTACTCGTTTACTTTCGTCGCGACGCAGGTGGCCTCGTAATGGGCGGTTACGAACGCAACCCGGACCCTTTCGGCCTGCAGGGCATCGCCTCCGATTTCAACAACCGGCTGCTCCCCGAGGACTGGTCGCGCTTCGAGCCGCTGAGCGAGAACGCGGTTCGTCGGGTACCGTCGCTCGAGCGGGCTGAGATCGTCAAGTTGATCAACGGGCCGGAGGCGTTCACGCCGGACAACGAGTTCATCCTCGGCGAGTCGGATGTCCAGGGACTGTTCACAGCCGCGGGGTTCTGCGCCCATGGGATCGCTGGGGCCGGTGGTATGGGAAGGGCGATGGCCGAGTGGATCATCGACGGCCGGCCGGAACTCGACCTCTGGAAGATGGATAGCCGGCGTTTCGGGGATCAGTATCGAAGCCAGGCATACACGCTGGCCCGGACTATCGAGGTCTATTCGACCTACTACGACATCCACTACCCGAACGAGGAGCGGAGCGCGGGCCGTCCATTGCGCCTCTCCCCCACCTACAACCGCCTGCTGGAGCTGGGGGCGAGTTTCGGCGAGAAATCAGGCTGGGAGCGCCCCAACTGGTTCGAGACCAACGCCACCGGGGCCAACGCGCGGCCGCCCGGATGGGCGGGTGAGCACTGGTCGAGTGCCATCGGCACCGAGCACGTCGCCACACGGGAGCAAGCCGGGCTGTTCGATGAAAGCTCCTTCGCGAAATTCGAGCTGAGCGGTCCCGGGGTCCTCGACTTCCTCCAGCGCCTCTGCGACAACGACATGGACCGTGCGGTAGGACGGATCACTTACACGCAGATGCTGAACCCGTCCGGCGGCATCGAGTGCGATTTCACGGTAACCCGGCTGCGAGAGGACCGCTTTTTCATCGTCACCGGAACTGCCTTCGGTAACCATGACCTGGGCTGGATGCGCCGCCAGCTGCCGGCCGACGGCTCGGTGCGGATCGAGGATGTCACTTCAGCTCGCGCCTGCCTTGGACTCTGGGGCCCGCTCGCTCGCGATATCCTGCAGCCGGTCAGCGACGAGGACCTCGGCAACGAGGCTTTTCCTTACCTGAGCGCCAGGCGGCTGACGGTTGGGGTCGTCCCCTGCCTGGCGCTGCGCGTGACATATGTTGGTGAGCTGGGCTGGGAGCTCTATTGCTCGACTGAGTACGGGATGCGCCTCTGGGACACGCTATGGCAGGCGGGCAAAGTACATGGCATGGTGCCAGGTGGTTACCGGGCGATCGAATCGTTGCGGCTGGAAAAGGGTTACCGCGTCTGGGGGAGCGACATCACGCCGGAGGACAACCCCTATGAGGCTGGACTTGGTTTCGCGGTTGCCATGACGAAAGCTACTGAGTTCATCGGCAAGGGCGCCCTCAGCAAGGCTAAGGAAGCTGGCATCAGCCGCCGGCTGCGCGCCCTCTTGCTGGAAGATCCGCTGGCGATCGCTCTTGGCGGTGAGCCGGTCCGAAGCGGCGGCGAACCGCTGGGGCGCGTGACCAGCGGCGGCTTCGGCTACACGCTTGAACGGAGTATTGCCTATGCCTACCTGCCGCTGGAGCTGGCGATCGGCAGCAGGGTCGAAGTCGAAGTGTTCGGCCGCTGGGTTGCCGCATCCATTACTAAAGAGCCGCTTTACGACCCCTCCGGCTCGAGGATCCGAGCTTGAGCGAGCTTGAGGAGCTACTTGGTTTCGCGCTGGAGCTGGCCGAGGTAGCTGATGCGATCTCCATGCGTCATTTCCGGCGCGACCTTCAGATCGACCGAAAGCCGGATCGGAGCTTCGTGACCCAGGCCGACACCGCCATCGAAAAGGCACTGCGAGAGCGGATCGAGCAGCGCTATCCGGAGCACGGAATCCTGGGAGAAGAGTTCGGATCAGTCGCGGGCCGCGAAACCCGCTGGATCATCGATCCGATCGACGCCACGCACAGCTTCATGCGAGGCCTGCCCATGTTCGCAACGCTGATCGGCTTGGAACGGGCTGGTGAGATGGCGCTGGGGGTGATCTCAGCACCGGCGATGCGCGAGCGCTGGCATGCCGTCCGGGGTGGCGGAGCCTGGTCGAGGGAAAGGCGGCTCCACGTCTCATCGATCTCAAGCCTGGCGGAGTCCCAGATCTTCTACGCCTCCAGGACCGCTTTCACGGCCGTCGGCAAGTCAGGGGGGTTCGACGCGGTGGTGAACGCAGCCTGGCGTGATCGCGGCTTCGGCGATTTCTGGGGTTACGCCCTGGTCGCCGAGGGCACGGGCGAGGCCATGATTGAGCCTGAACTGTACCCGTGGGACCTGGCCGCGCCCCTGATCCTGATCGAAGAAGCGGGCGGCCGGTTGACCGACTTCAATGGAAACCGGACCCACAGCGGCGGCAGCGCAGTCGCCAGCAACGGCAAAGTCCACGACTCGATCCTGGAGCGCCTCAACTCAGCGATTTGACCTTGTCCATGCGAGGTACCGTCCGATTTCCCGGCGCTCGTCGTGATTGACGGTCGTTTGTAAGGGCAGGCACTCAAGCCACCGGTGACTCGGGATGCCGAAGAGCTCGTATATGTGGTAGAGGTGGATGTCGCCACGATTGGGCCTCATCAGCGTCTCCTTTGGCTAACCGGCAACTGGCCTGTATGCTGGTTAATATGATACCAGTGACAGGGCGCGCGGACCTCCCCGGGATCGAGGCGCTGCTCTCCATCGCGAACAGCCGGCACGGACCCGGGGCGCATGCCTGGCCGTCGAGGTTGTCAAGCGATGCGGTCCACGATCATCTCGAGAGTGCAGACGAGGCCCGCGGCTATTTCGCCGAGGAAGGCATTGCGTTGCCCGCACAGAGGATGGGCCCGCGCCAGCTCGATGCGCTCCGCAGGCTCCGAGAGGCGACCTGGGCACTCGTCGAGGCAGGCGGTGTGGCAAGGCTCGCGAGACTCAGCGCGCCGCTGGTTTCGAGGGCGCGCTTCCGCTTCGATCAAACCGGCTCACTACAACCGGCAGAGTCGGGCTGGCCCGGTTTCGTCGCAGGGGTCGTCCCCTCCCTCTTCGAGCTGTCTTCGCTTCGCGAACGCCTGAAGATCTGCCGGAACCCGGAATGCGGCTGGCTTTTCCTCGACCGCACCAGGAACCAAAACCGCGTTTGGTGCGACATGTCGTTCTGCGGCAATCGAGCCAAAGTCAGCCGCCATTCACGGCGGCACCGCCCGTAAAAGCCTGCTCAGGCGGGGCTGGGTGCGGCGTCGTTCTCGCGAGCGATGAGGACGGGGTCGGGTCGGAGCACCAGCCGAACTCGCGTCCCGGCGGTAAACGAGCTCGCCTCGGAGGTGGGCAGCTGCGCCAGCACGGTTACATCCCCGAGATCTACGGTGACGCGGCTGGTCGCACCCAGAAAGGCGGTCGCGATCACGGTTCCGAGGAGGGGCCCGGCCGCACTCGGACCTTCGCTTGCCACCGTCACTGCTTCTGGTCGAACGAGTGCAACCGCGGGCCCGTCAGCGCCACCCGGCTGGACCAGAGGAAGCCGTGTGCCCCTGACCTCCACTTCGTTGCCGCGCACGGTGCCCGGCAGCCGGTTCGTGAGGCCGACAAAGGAAGCAACGAACGGTGTCGCCGGACGCGAATAGACAAGAGTCGGTGGTCCGAGCTGCTCCAGCCGGCCCGCCTGCATGACGCCCACCCGGTCAGCGATGGCCAGTGCTTCCTCTTGATCGTGGGTGACGAACAGGGTCGTGATGCCAACCTCGAGCTGTACCCGGCGAATCTCATCCCGCAGCCGGCTCCGGACCTTGGCGTCGAGCGCGGAGAGCGGCTCGTCAAGCAGCAGAACCTTGGGGCGAATTGCGAGGGCACGTGCCAGCGCGACGCGTTGTTGTTGACCGCCTGACATCTGGTGCGCGTAGCGGTTGGCAAACCCGGAGAGTCCGACGAGCTCCAGCATCTCGCCGGCGCGCTTCTTCCGTTCAGCGGCACCAACCTTGCGCATCTGGAGCCCGAAGGCAACGTTCTGCCAGGCGGTCATGTGGGGAAAGAGCGAATAAGCCTGGAAGACCATGCCGACATCGCGGCGGCTTGCCGGCCGGCCGGTGACGTCTTCTCCATCGACCACCACCCGCCCGCTGTTCGCCTCCTCGAGTCCTGCGAGCAGCCGCAGTGCGGTGGTCTTGCCACAGCCCGACGGACCCAGCAGGGCAACCAGTTCTCCGCTCGCCAGCGTCAACGAAAGTCCATCCAACGCAACCACGCTTCCGTATTGCCGGCGCAGGTCTTCGAGGCGGACTTCGACGCCGCTGCGCACCCCGGTCCTTACCGCTACGGGTTCGGCTTTTGCGGCCAACTGCTTTATTGCGCCTCCCGCATCCGCCGGGATCGCCCGACAAAGGAGAGCAGGACTAAAAGAACGAAGACGAAGAGGAGCGAGGCAACCGCAACCGCAATCGAGACCGCCGCATTGGCGCGACCGAGTTGCGCTACCTCGACCTGCAGGTTGACGTAATTCAACAGGTTGGCGATCGTGAACTCACCGAGGACAACCGCGACGGAAAGGAGCGCCGCGTTGAGCAAGGCCCCCGACATGTTGGGGGCGATGACGCGCCACATGACGGTGCCCCAACCGGCGCCCAGACCGCGAGCAGCCTCCGACAGTGTCTTGACGTCGATCGCCGCCAGCCCGGCATAGAGCGCCCGGTAGGTGTAGGGCAGCACGAGGATCAAGTAAGCAAAAGCAAGGGTCAGAATCGAGTCGCTGATGTTGAGCGCCATCCAGAGATAGATGGGGCCCAGTCCGGCGACGAGGACGATGGCCGGAATGGTCAATGGCAACAGGCAGATGAACTCAACCGTGCGACTTATTGATGAAAGGCGGAGTTTGACCCAGATCATTGTTGGCACCAGTAGCAGCAGCATCGCTATCGAGGTGAGCGCGGCCAGCTCGAGGGAGTTCACGATGGCCCCTACCAGGTCCGGGTACTGGCCGATGGTCACGAACGCAGCCAGGGTACGCGGCGCCGCTTCACCAACGCCACGCGTTGAGAACTCGAACATGGCGCCGATTGGAACCAGAAAAAAAGCACCGAGCAGGATGAAGACGGTCCAGCGGAAAACCTTGAGCTTGAGCCGGCGCGCGCGCACAACGCTCATGCCGCGGCGCGGTGCTGCTACTGCAGCCATTTGGCAGTCCTCCGCTGCAGCAGGGCGTACAACGTCATGACCACGGTCACGATCACCACCATGACGAGCGCTTCGGCCTTGGCCAGGCCAGGCTGATGTAGGCCCACCTCGCTGGTCAGGTCATTCGCGATCTGGAGTGAGGCGATGATCGCCCCCTGGTTGATCAGCGCCGCCGCGGTAGCGTAGGCCGAAAAGGCATTTGCGAAGAGCAGTAAGGTGGCTCCGATGAAGGCCGGGGCCAGCAGCGGGCCCACGACATAGCGCCAGTAATGCCAGGTGCGGCCACCGAGGCTCTCGGTCGCCTCCCGCCACTGCGGCCGGATGCCGTCGAGTGCGGGCAGGAAGACCAGCACCATCAGGGGGATCTGGAAGTAGGCGTAGACGAGCACCAGCCCCTTGAGCTGGTAAAGCCACACACCACCGGAGTAGATATCGATGACGTGCTGTTGAAGCCAGAGGGTGACGAAACCTGCCTGTCCGATGGTGGCGATGAAGGCGAAGGCGAGGGTTACGCCACCGAACTGAGCCAGCACGCCGCAGGCGGAAAGGACGAACCGCCTGAAAGTTCCATTGGGGTTGCCGGTCGCAACCGCGTAGGCAAGGATCGCGCCGCCAACCGCACCGATCAGGGCACTGGTCGCGGACAGGATCACGCTATTGAGGAAAGAGCTGACGATGAACTCCTTCTGCAGACCGCTCAGGTTCGCCAGGGTCGGACCGCTCTCGCCGAAAAAGGCACCGACAACGACGATCAAAGTTGGCAGCAAAAGGAAGAGCGCTACATAGGCGAAAAAGGGGACGGCTCCCACCCATGACATGGGCAGGCGCCGGCCGCCCCCCGTGGGGCGACCGACGCGTTGAACAGCGGTGCTAGCCGCCGCGCTCACTTTATGGCCTGGGCCCAGTTAGCAGCGAGGTAGGCGCTTGCCTTGGTTGCCTGGTCGGCGCTGAGGAATACCGGGGTACCGTTGACGGGAGGTAGCTTCGCAGCGGCTGCGCTGTCGACCTTCCCCGACTTTTGCATCGCCGCCATCCGAACCGGGCGGGCAAGGCCCTTCAGCCAGAGGTTCTGGCCCTCGTCGGAGTAGAGATACTCCTCCCAGAGCCGTGCGGCAGCCGGATGGGGAGCGTTCTTGTTGATCGCCTGGGCGTAGTAGCCGCCGAGGATCGCGTTGTTCGGCACGAAGACCTTCCAGCTGGGCACGTCGGTGCCGTGCGCTGCGGAGAGGTAATCCCAGTCGAAGACCACCGGCGTGGTGCCGTTCTTGACGGTGGCGGTAGTCGCCTGAACCGGCACGAAGTTGCCCTTGAGTTTGAGCTGGTGGAAGAATTCGACGCCCTTGCTGACGTCATCGAGGGATCCGCCGTTGGCCAGCGAGGCCATCATGACACCGTTCAGTGCCGCATTCGCCTTGGTCGGGTCGCCGTTGAGGGCAACCTTACCCCTGAAACCCGCTCCCATCAAGTCCTGGAGCGAGGTGACAGCGGGCACCTTGGCGGAGTCGTAGCCAACCGACATGTAACCGCCGTAATCCTGGTACCAGATCCCGGTCGGTTCTTTCTGGCTGTCGAGAATATCGTTCCAGGTCTGCACCTTATAAGGAGCGAACAGGGTTGTATTGGCCAGCGCGACGGCCATTCCGACGTCGAGGACGTCGGGAGCGCGGCTCGTCTTGCCCAGCTGCTGAACCGCCGTCACCTCGTCCTGGCTGCTGCCGTTCGGGTTCGCGGAGTTCACCTTGATCCCGTATTTGGCAGTGAAGCCGCTGATGATCGCTCCGTAGTTCGCCCAGTCGGGCGGGAGGGCGATGGCGTTCAGTTGCCCTTCCTTCT
>DASWQQ010000210.1:0-4689 GCA_036403615.1 Candidatus Dormiibacterota bacterium
GACCTTGAGGTCATCCTGCATCGGGGTGCGGGCGCCTACATCTGCGGGGAGGAGACGGCGCTCCTCACCTCGCTCGAGGGCTACCGCGGTGAGCCGCGACTCAAGCCGCCGTTCCCGGCGATCAAGGGTCTCTACGGCAAACCAACCGTGGTCAACAATGTCGAGACCGTCTCCAACCTGCCGCACATCGTCCTCAATGGCGCCGACTGGTTCGCCGCCATGGGAACGCCTACCGGCAAGGGCACGCGGGTCTGGTGCATCAGCGGCCACGTCAACAAGCCGGGCAACTACGAGGTGGAGAACGGCACCCCGATCCGCGAGCTGATCGAGGTGCACGGCGGCGGCGTCTGGAAGAACCGCAAGCTCAAGGCCTTCCAGCCGGGCGGTGCCTCGATGATGGTCCTGCTTCCAGAGCACCTGGACGTCGCCCTCGACTTCGACGCGATCGCCAAGGCGGGGTCGATGGCGGGCGCGGGGGCGATGGTCGTGATGGACGAGACCACCTGCATGGTCGACGCGGCCCGCCGCTACGTTAAGTTCTTTCAGCACGAGAGCTGCGGCAAGTGCACTCCCTGCCGCGAGGGCACCTTCTGGATGGCGAACGTCTTCGACACCTTCGAGAGCGGCTCGGCTCGCGAGTCAGACATCGACCTCCTACTCGACATCGGCTACAACATCGATGGACGTTCCTTCTGCCCGCTGGGCGACGCCTCCACCTGGTTTCCACGCAGCGTCATCAAGTACTTCCGCGACGAGTTCCAGGAGCACGTCTCGGAGAAGGGCTGCCCCTTCAAGAAGCAGCCGGTGGAGGCCGTCGCCTGATGGCCGTCCAGACCGACCAGGTAACGGTCACCGTCAATGGGGTCTCAGTCACGGTGCCGAAGGGCACGCTGATCCTCGACGCCGCCAAAAAGGTCGGGATCGACATCCCGATCTTCTGTTCCCATCCCAAGATGGCCCCGGTCGCCGTCTGCCGGATGTGCCTGGTCGAAGTCGAAAAGATGCCGAAGATGCAGCCCGCCTGCGCCGTGCAGGTGGCCGAGGGCATGGTCATCAGGACCAATACCGACCAGGTGGAGAAGTACCAGAAGGGTGTGCTCGAGTTCTTGCTGATCAACCACCCACTCGACTGCCCGATCTGCGACAAGGGTGGCGAGTGTCCGTTGCAGGACCAGACCTACCAGTATGGTCCCGGGGCGAGCCGCTACGTCTACCAGAAGGCGCATTTCGACAAGGCGGTGCCGCTCTCGGACAAGATCGTCCTCGATAGGGAACGCTGCATCCTCTGCTGGCGCTGCACGCGCTTCAGCGAGGAGATCTCGGGTGAGCGAGAGCTGGCCCTGATCCAGCGCGGGGTGCACACCATCATCGGCACCTTCAACGACGAGCCTGCCCAGTCCAACTACCAGGGCAACTGGACCGAGATCTGTCCCGTGGGAGCGCTGACATCACGCAAATATCGATTCATCAGCCGGCCCTGGGACCTTGATCGCACCGCCAGCGTCTGTCCCGGCTGCAGCATGGGCTGCAACATCCAGATCGACGCTCGCGGCAACAAAATCGGGCGCTTCCAATCGCGCGAGAACGTTGCCGTCGACGATAGCTGGCTCTGCGATTACGGGCGTTACAGCCACCCGCACTTCCAGCGCAACTCGATGGAACGTCCGCGGGTCCGCCGGGACGGCAAGCTCGAGGAGGTCTCCTACTCCGAGCTGGCCGAGTTCACCGCCGAGGCGCTCAAACGCGCCGGGGCGCCGGTTGCCGGCTGGTCCTCGCCTGGATCGACCAACGAGGAGCTCTTTCTCCTGCAGCGGCTCTTCCGCGAGGTTCTCAAATCGCCGCATCTCGATCACCGCACCGTGGCGGTGGCCGAAACCTCCCCGGATGACATGACCCTGCCGATCGCCGATATCGAGCGCTGCGACCACATCGTGGTCCTCGGGGGCCAGGAGGTGATCGACGCCGCGCCGGTGTTGCATCTGCGGCTCTTCAAGAGCCAGCGGAAGGGCGTGAAGGTGATCAAGGTCGGGAGCGGGGAAGGAAAGGCAGCCCTCGATGCCATACCCGCAGAGGCGGTGGCGGTCGGCATCCTGGCGACGGAGGCAAACCGGAAGGGGGCGATCGAGCTGCAGGATCAGCTGGGCAAGAAGGTCTCCGGCAGCGTGCGGCGCCTGCTGGTGAGTGTCGGGCCAAACGGGCGAGGCGCTACGGATCTCGGCATCCTGCCCACCGCCGGTCCCGGCTATGCCTCTCTGAACGGAGCCGGCGGCAAGGGTCGCTGGGATTGGCCTCACGCCGGTCTGAAGGCGCTCTACATCCATGACCCGAGCCCCTTGCACGCGTTCAACCCCGCCGAAGCTGAAGCCCTCTGGGTCTCGACCCTATCGCTCGTGATCTACCACCGCTTCAAGCCGACCGCCCTGGATGACATCGCCCAGGTAGTGATTCCGGCGCGCGCCTTTACCGAGAAGAACGGAACCGTGACCAACATGGAGGGCCGTGTTCAGCGGATCGGCCGCGCCATCGACGCCGATGCGGTCCGCGATGATTGGCGGGTCTTCCAGGATCTCGCGAACCAGCTGGGCGCCGGCTGGAACTACGAGGGCGTCAACGAGGTGCTCCAGGACATCATGAAAGCCATACCACCCTACGAAGCTGTTCTCAAGGGCGAGCGTGTCCTCTGGAGTGAGCGCTCATGACCCTCGAGGTCGTGATCGTCACCTTGATCAAGGCGGCGATCGTGATCGGCGCGCTCCTCACCGGCTTCGCGTATCTAACTCTTTTCGAGCGCAAGGTACAGGCTCGGATGCAGCAGCGTCCCGGACCGAACCGCGTGGGCCCCTGGGGCTTACTCCAACCTCTTGCGGACGGTCTCAAGCTCTTCTTCAAATCCAGCAGCGAGCCCGCCGGCCGCGATCATTTCCTTTACCTGCTGGCCCCGATGATCTCGATGTGCGCGGCGCTCGCCAGCTTCGCCATCATCCCGATCAGCGGCCCCGGTCCTTTAGTGCTCTTCGGCCACTCGATCGGCTGGTACGTGATGAACGTCAACGTCGGCATCCTCTGGTATTTCGCCGTGACCTCGGTAGGGGTCTACGGCATCTTCCTGGCCGGCTACGCCTCGAACAGCAAATACTCGATGCTGGGCGCGATGCGCTCCTCGGCGCAGATGATCAGCTACGAGATGGCGCTGGGGCTCTCGCTGGTACCCGTTTTCATCCTGGCCGGTTCGGTCAAGCTGGTCGACATCGTGAACGCCCAGCACACCTGGTGGTTCGTAATCCCGCTGCTGCCCGCATTCTTTCTCTATATGATCGCCGGCATCGCTGAGACCAACCGCGCTCCCTTCGATCTGCCTGAAGCTGAGACCGAGCTGGTCGCCGGGTATCACACCGAATATTCCGGGATGCGCTTCGCCCTCTTCTTCATGGCGGAGTACATCAACATGATCATCGTCAGTTCGATCGCAACCGTCGTTTTTCTGGGTGGTTGGTGGGGGCCTTTCGGTATCCTGCCGGGGCCCTGGTGGTTCGTGCTCAAGGTAGTTGCCTTGCTCTACCTCTATGTCTGGCTCCGCGCCACCCTGCCGCGCTTGCGCTATGACCGCTTGATGGCGCTCGGCTGGAAATCACTCTTTCCGCTCTCGCTGGCAATGATGATGGTCACCGCGGTGGTCGCCGTGGCGGCAAAAGGAGTCTTCTAGTGGCCGGCTTCAAGGAGGCAATCACCGGGCCGCTCTACATCGTGAAGGCGATGCTGACCACCTTCAAGCACAACACAAAGCCGATCGTGACCATTTCCTACCCCGAGCGCCAGAAGCAGGTTCCGCCACGCGAGCGTGGGCGACATATCCTGCATCGCTACGCCGACGGCCTCGAAAAATGCGTCGGTTGCGAGCTCTGCGCCATCGCCTGCCCGGTGGGTTGCATCGTGGTGGAGGCGGCGGAGAACACCCCCGAGCACCGTGTCTCTCCCGGCGAGCGCTACGCCAAGCGCTACGAGATCAACCTGATCCGCTGCATCTATTGCGGAATGTGTGAGGAAGCCTGTCCCTACGACGCGATTACGATGGGCCCTCGCTACGACCTGGCCGACGACCACACGGACAAGTTCATCGCCGTCAAGGAAGACCTGCTGGAGCCGCTCAGCGCCAGCCTTGGCGACACGGCCATCCCGACTGCTGCACCCTCGGCCCAGAAGGAACCACGTAAGTGGTCTTAAATCTAAGGAAAGAAACCCTGCCGGTTTCTTTCCTCAGCGGCGCTGTCGGCGGAGCCGAGCCTTCGGCCAAGCAGCGCCTGCTCCTATCTTCCGGCACGGTGGTTAGACGAGGTTTGAGGAAATGGTAATTGCGTTCGCGCTGTTGGCCGCCTGGGAGCTGGTCACCGCCGCGGGCGTAGTCGCCTTCCGCCGGCCGATCTACAACGCGCTCTCCCTGGTGGCCAACATGCTGGGGCTGGCCATTCTGTTCCTGATGCTGAACGCGCAGTTTCTCTTCGCCGCCCAGATCATCGTCTATGCCGGCGCGGTGATGGTGCTCTTTGTATTTATCATCGCGCTGCTCAACCCCGGGGTTGACATGACGATGCGCAAGGGAGGCAACGAGTGGCTCTACGGGATCGTCCTGGGCGTCCTCTTCGCCGGGCTCCTTGGCGCCCTCCTCTACAACCGTGGGCTGACTGGCCATAC
>DASWQQ010000211.1:0-8303 GCA_036403615.1 Candidatus Dormiibacterota bacterium
AGGACTCTCAGCCATACGCAACCAGGATCGAGCAGAGCAGGTTGAAGACGGGGGCCAATGAAGCGGTGATCTGGGGCGAGGCAAGCCTGGCGGGCCACGCCCTCGTCATCGTCTGCCTCGACTTCGCCTTTATGGGGGGCAGCATGGGAGCCACCACCGGCGAGAAGATAGCCAATGGCATCGAGCGGGCGACCAGCAAGCGCCTGCCCCTTTTGATCATTTCGGCGTCGGGCGGGGCCAGGATGCAGGAAGGAATGCTGGCCCTGATGCAGATGGCCAAGACAGCCGCGGCGCTCGGCCGCCTCGCCGCTGCCGGTATCCCTTACTTCTCGCTGCTGACCGACCCAACCATGGGCGGGGTCACGGCCAGCTTTGCCACGCTCGCCGACGTCATCCTGGCCGAGCCCGGCGCCATGATCGGGTTCGCCGGCGCGCGTGTCATCCAGCAGGCTACCTATGAGACCCTCCCGGATGGCTTCCAGACGGCAGAATTCCTCTGGAGTCACGGCATGATCGACATGGTTGTGCCGCGCCCCGAGCTGCCCGCAGTTCTCCGCCAGTTGCTCGACCTCTACAGCAGGAGCGGGCATCACTCAGATTTTCAGCTCGAAGGTCAGGCCCGCGCGGCGGCGACCGCCTCCGCGCTGCGGCAGTGAGTACCAACGGCTCGACGGGGGCGGCGACCTGGTCGCAGGTCGAACTTGCCCGCCATCCCGACCGGCCGTACGCTCTGGATTACGTCCACGCCATCTTCGGCAGCTTTTTCGAACTGCATGGAGACCGGCTCTACGGTGACGACCATGCCATCATCGGCGGCCCAGCGGCCTTCGATGACCAAACCGTGATGGTGATCGCCCAGCAAAAGGGGCGGACCACCGCGGAACGGGCGATGCGCAACTTCGGAATGGCCAACCCGGAGGGTTACCGCAAGGCTATGCGACTGATCGGGCAGGCGGAGAAATTTCAGTTTCCGGTGATCGCACTCGTCGATACCTCGGGGGCGTTTCCTGGGGCGGGGGCCGAGGAGCGCGGCATTGCCTGGGCGATTGCTGAAAACCTCGTCGCGTTCGCCCAGGCGCGGATACCGATCGTGACTCTCGTCCTCGGCGAGGGTGGAAGCGGCGGGGCGCTCGGCATCGGCGTCGGTGACCGGCTTTTGATGATGGAGCATTCCATCTACAGCGTCGCGATGCCGGAAGCCTGCGCTTCGATCCTCTGGCGTGATATCGGCCGGAAGATGGAGGCGGCAGAGGCGCTCAAGCTGACTGCGCCCGACCTGCAAGAACTGGGGCTGGTTGATGAGGTGGTGCCCGAACCAGCCGGTGGCGCCCAGACCGATTACGGCCAGGCAGCCGACGCCGCGGCGGCGGCGCTGCGCCGGCAACTCAGCAAGCTCGAAGGCATGGATATCGATCAACTGCTCGAGGAACGCTACCGGCGCTACAGATCGATCGGCGCAGTCCCCTGATTCGATAACATCGAGCTCACCCTGGCCACTAACGCAAGCTCCGATCGCGGAGTCCTACGCGAGCCTCGAGAGCGCCTCGATCCGGGCGTCTTCAGGCTTCCAGTGGAGCGGATCCGCGAGGGATATTACAGCGACGTTTACTTCAACAGGACTGTCGATGTGTTGAGCGCCGACCGGCGGCATCCACAGGTCCTGATGCAGGTCTTCCAAAAGAACCACGCCATCATCGGCGGTATGGACGAGGCGATCGCGATCCTGAAACTCTGCGCGGAGGATTTCTCCACGCTACGTGTCCACGCGCTCTACGACGGTGACTCGATCGCGCCCTGGGAGACAGCGATGACGATCGAGGGGGATTACGCCTCCTTCGCGCGGCTGGAGACGGTTTACCTTGGAGTGCTCACCCGGCGTACCAAGATCGCAACCAATGTCCGAGGGGTGGTGGAGGCGGCCAACGGCAAGCAGATCATCTTCATGCCGGCAAGGCATGATCACCACCTCGTGCAGACCGGCGACGGCTATGCGGCGCATATCTCAGGTGCGATCGGGGTCTCCACCGACGCCCAGGCCTCCTGGTGGGGTGGCCGTGCCATCGGGACGGTTCCGCACGCGCTGATCGCGGCTTACGGCGGCGACACCGTGCTGGCGGCGACGAAATTCGCGGAGCACACCGATCCCGCTACCAACCTGGTGGTGCTGGCTGATTTCGAAAATGATTGCGTCCGCACCTCCCTCGAGGTCGCTCGAGCGCTCGGCGACAGGCTCTGGGGCGTGCGACTCGATACCTCCGAAACGCTGGTCGACGTCAGTGTGCAAAAGGTGATGGGTGATTTCGATCCTCGAGGGGTCAACGCTCAGCTCTGCTGGCTGACCCGAAAGGCACTCGATCGGGAGGGTTTCGAGCACGTCAAGATCGTTGCGAGCGGTGGCTTCAACGTTGAGAAGATAGAGCGCTTCGAACGAGAGGGGGTGCCGGTCGACGCCTACGGCGTGGGCAGCGCCTTCTTTAAGGGCAGCTACGACTTCACGGCCGACGTGGTCATGGTGGAAGGCCGCCCCTGCGGAAAGGTGGGCCGGCGCTATCGCCCCAATCCCCGCCTCGAAGCGGTCGCCTGATGCCCGACGTAACCATAGTGGTGGACGTGCTCAATGGCTTCTGCAAGGCCGGCAACCTCGCCTCCCCTCGCTGCCTCGAGGCGATTCCGCGGATCAGGGACGTGATCGAGGAGCGGGCCGGCTCGGGCGACCAGCTGATCTTCCTCGCAGACACGCACGACACAAACGACCGCGAGTTCGAGGTTTTCCCGGTGCACTGCGTCCGTGGCACGCTCGAGGCGGAGGTTGTCGAGGAACTCCAGCCTTACCTCAGGCAGAGCCGCTTGATCCGCAAGCGCCGCTATTCCGGGTTCTTCGAAACCGATCTCGAGGAGGTGCTGAGCTCGGCCCGCCCGCAGCGGGTCACGGTGGTGGGGGTCTGTACCGACATCTGCGTCATGCACACGGTCGCCGACCTGCGCAACCGCGATTACCGCGTGATCGTTCCGGCCGCGGCGGTCGAGACCTTCGATGCCCCGGGGCACCCCGCGGCAGAGGTCCAGCATTTTGCCCTCGCCCATCTCAGCGGCGTCCTGGGCGCGACCGTCACCTGAATAGCCGCAGGCCCCGGTTGCATAACCGAGTGCATTGGTAGCCCACTCTTTCTGTCCCGGTTGCGGCCGGCGGATCCTGCCCGACAGCCATTTCTGCGCCGGCTGTGGCCGGGCACTCGGCGCTCCCCCGGCGACTGCCCGCCCCGGATTGAAGTTCCGGCCCTGGATGGCGATTCCGTTGATCTTCCTTTTGGCACTCGCGTTCCTGCTCCCTTCGCTGCTCTACATCTGGGCGGGGCTACCATCGACTGGCAACCTCAGCCAGGCCCGCCTGCCGCTCTCGACGAGAATCTACGACCGCACCGGCACGGTGCTGCTGGCCGACATCCACCAGGGGTCCGACCGGCGGCGGATAGTTCCCCTGGGACAGGTGGCGCCGAGCCTGCAGCAGGCGATGATCGCGGTCGAGGATCGCAGCTTCTACCAGCACGGTGCTCTCAATCTGCTCCGGACCGGGCAGGCCGGTCTCCAGGATCTGCTTCACCTGCGCTTCGACCAGGGAGGCAGCACCATCACTCAGCAGCTCGTCAAGAACATCTACCTCTCGGACGATCGCTCGCTACTGCGCAAGCTTGATGAGGCCATCCTGGCGATCGAAGTCGAGCACCAGTACTCGAAGCGACAGATTCTCGAGGCCTACCTGAATCGGATCTACTTCGGCAACCAGTCCTACGGCGCCGAGGCGGCTGCGAACACCTATTTTGCAAAGCACGCCGCTCAGCTCACGCTAGCGGAGTCCTCATTTCTGGCCGGACTGCCCCAGGCTCCTTCAGAACTCGACCCCTATACCAATCTGCCGGGGGCGCGCTCCCGCCAGCGGGTAGTCCTCGAGGCCATGGTGCGGGCGCACAGCCTCACCCAGGCACAGGCTTCAAGCGCCTTTGCTCAGCCGCTCGCACTCAAGCCATTGTCCCTGACAGCGGACGTAAAGGCGCCGCATTTCGTTCACTGGGTTTCCGCCCAGCTGGAAAAGACCTACGGCAGCAACGCGCTGCAGCAGGGCGGCCTGACCGTGATCACGACAATTGACTGGAACCTGCAATCGATCGCCGAGCGCCAGGTCCGCCAGCAGGTACTGAGCCTCAAGTCTCATCACGTTACGGACGGCAGTCTGGTCGCAATCGATCCCAGAAGCGGAGGGGTGCTGGCCATGGTGGGCTCGGCCGGGTCCGACCTACCCGGCGGCGAGTACAACATGACGCTCATCCCGCGCCAGCCTGGATCCGCATTCAAGATGTTCACCTACGCCGCTGCCATCGAGTCGGGCAAGTTCACGATGGCATCATGGGTTCTGGATGAACCGATCACGGTACGGATGCCCGACGGAAGCACTTACACACCGCGCAACTACGACGGCTGGTACCACGGCTGGCAGCCGCTGCCCCATGCGCTGGGCAACTCCCTCAATATCCCGGCGGTCAAGGTCGAGATCGGCACCGGGATCGCTCGCGTCGTGGACGTTGCGCGCCGGATGGGTCTTCAATCGCTCAACCAACCAGTTGCGTCCTACCAACCGAGCCTGACTCTCGGTGGCTATGAGGTGCCACTGCTCCAAATGGCCGATGGGGCGTCGACGCTCGCCTCGCAGGGAACGCACAGGCAACCGCAGGGCATACTCGAGATCCGGTCGCATCAGGGCTCGCCGCTTTACCGCTACGAGTCGCGTCAGAACGAAAAACCCGGCCTCTCGCCAGAGGTGAGTTTCATCATGAGCGAGATGCTCTCCGACGATCGAAATCGGAGCCTGGCGTTCGGCGCCAACAGCAGCCTGGTGATCGCGGGGCATCGGGTAGCCGCGAAAACCGGGACCACCAACGACTTTCGGGACAACCTCACGGTCGGTTATACCCCCAACCTGGCGGTCGCGGTGTGGGTCGGCAATGCCGACCACAGCGCGATGCAGAACGTCACCGGCATCGTCGGAGCGGCCCCTATTTTCCACGGCTTCATGTCAGAAGCGTTGGCGGGCAAGCCCGATACCTGGTTCTCACCTCCGGCAGGCCTCCACACGACCAGGATCGGCGGGTATACCGCCTACCTCCTCCCCGGCACCGACCAGGTTGCCCAACTGGGCCAACCACCCCCGGCGCCGGTCTTCGCCGGCGGCGAAGGTAAGGCCAGTGGCGGCGGCGGAGACGGCGGCGGTGGCGACTAGCTCAGCGGCGGGCGGGACTCCCTTAAGCCGGTCGGAGGAGTCCCACCGGACGCCTTCATAGATTCGATCTGGCGGGTCAACTCTTCGACGCGCCGCTCCAGGCTCGCCACCTGGTCGCGGGTTGCCAGTGGCATCGATGAGCGGGCGCTCCGCATGCCGTCGGAGACCCGGCGGCTGAGATCCTCACCCGCCTGGCGCGTACGGTTGGTGAACTCATCGAAGCGGCGGCGGCCCTCTTCCCGACTCACCTGCCCCTCCGACATCCAGGTCCCCACCAGCCTGTCTCCTTGCTCGAAGGCCCAGCTGGCGGCACCTATCATGATCGTGAATCCATCGCGTAGCACTTCGCGAACGCGGTCGGTTGGTTCTGACGGTCCTTGTTCTGCCATAGGGTAAGTTTATGCGACCGGGATGCCGATTTACGAGTACCGCTGCCCCGATTGCGGCAAGCGCCCCTCCCTCTTTTTTCGCAGCTTCGACGCTGTCGAGGCGGCGCCCGCCTGCCCTGATTGTGGCGGGAAGCGCCTGACCCGCCTGATTTCACGCACCGCCCAGGTCCTCTCCGAAGAAAGCAGAATGGAGCGCCTGGACGATTCCGGCCTGGCTAACGTTGACGAGAGCGATCCCAGGAGCATGGCCCGCTGGGCAAAGACGATGGGCGACCAGATGGGCGACGGAGAGATGGGAGAGGATTTTGACCAGGCGGTCGAGGAAATCGGCGAATCTCCCTCCGGAATCGGCAGAGACCAGGACGACGAGCTTTGAGCGGCGGGCGCATCACGGCGATAAAGGCACGTGAGATCATCGATTCGCGCGGCAACCCGACAATCGAAGTCGACGTGAGGCTAGAGGCGGGACAGGGTCGCGCCGCGGTGCCCTCGGGTGCTTCTACGGGAACGCACGAAGCGGTCGAGCTGCGCGATGCGGATCCCCGGCGCTTCGGCGGAAAAGGCGTGCTCAGGGCGGTCGAAAACGTCAATCGCGAGATCGCCGCTGCCCTTGTCGGGCAGGACGGATGGGACCAGCAGGCGATCGATGAACGGCTGATCAACCTCGATGGAACCGCCAACAAGGCAAGACTGGGCGCCAACGCCCTGCTGGGCGTGTCACTCGCCACCGCCAGGGCAGCTGCCGAAAGCAAGCGTGAGCCGCTTTACCGGCGGCTGGGCGCGGTCGATGAAGGCATCCTGCCGGTGCCGATGATGAACATCCTCAATGGCGGCAGGCACGCCCAGACCCGGGTCGATTTCCAGGAGTTCATGATCGTTCCCGCCGGAGCGCCCAGTTTTCGCGAGGCTCTTCGCTGGGGCTCAGAGGTATTCCAGGCGCTTCGCTCCCTGCTCCACGAGCGCAGCCTCAGCACCGGCCAGGGCGATGAGGGTGGTTTCGCCCCCGAGCTTGAGAGAAACGAAGAGGCAATGTCCCTGCTGGTCGAAGCCATCGAACGCAGCGGCCACCGCCCCGGCGAAGAGGTTTTCATCGCGCTCGACCCCGCGGCCTCCGAGCTCTACTCGGGTGGCCGTTACCAGTTAAGGGGCGAGGGCCGCAGCCTGACGAGCTCCGAACTGGTCGATCTCTGGGAGAGCTGGGTTTCGAGCTATCCGGTGATCTCGCTCGAGGACGGCCTGGCGGAAGACGACTGGGAGGGCTGGAAGGCTCTCACGGAGCGGCTCGGCAAGCGCCTGCAACTGGTCGGCGACGACCTCTTCGTGACCAGCGTAATTCGCCTTCAGCGAGGAATCGAAACCGCGGTCGCCAACAGCATCCTGATAAAGGTCAACCAGATCGGCACGCTCACGGAGACGATCGAGACGATGGAGGCCGCACGCCGTGCGGGCTACAGCCGGGTCGTATCCCACCGCTCGGGCGAGACCGAGGATACCTTCATCGCCGACCTGGCGGTGGGGACCGGTGCGGGACAGATCAAGGCCGGCGCGCCCTCGCGTTCGGAGCGGGTGGCCAAGTACAATCGGCTCCTACGGATCGAAGAAGAGTTGGGTAAGGTCGCACGCTTCCCGGGACGCGCCGCATTTAAGCGTGTCTAGGCGCGTCCCGCCGCGGGGATTCTTCGATGGCGGCCAATCGCCCCTTCGCCGGCTTCCCACCGAACCAAGCTTTCCCCAGATCCGCATCTCGCGGCGGTCGGTCTTCTGGATCGTGCTTGCCGCCCTGCTTCTCTTGCTTCTCTTCCTGCTCAAGCCATTCGCAACCTTCTACACCGACTACCTCTGGTTCAGAGCGCTTGGCTACGGGGGCGTCTTCAGTACCCGCTTCGCGGCCCAGATCATCAGCTTCTTTAGCTTCGCAATCCTTTTCTGGATCATCGGGGCGGCGAACATTCTCTTTGCGCTCAACTCCGGGCGGCGCCTTTCGTCGATAGGCATACGGCAGCGACCGCTCACTGCTCCCGCAACGATCCTGGCCCTGCTTGTGATCTTCCTTCTCGGCCTGCTCTTTGGCCGGATTGCCTCCTCACAGTGGCAGACGATCCTGGCCTTTCTCAATCAGAAATCGTTCGGAACCGCTGACCCAATCTGGCACAAGGACGTCAGCTACTACGTCTTCACGCTGCCCTTCTACCGCTTTGTCTGGGGCTGGCTGCTGGCGGTTGTAATCCTGATGGGGCTGGTGGTGGGCGGACTCTATTTGAGCCGCGCGGGTGTCCAGAGCCTTACCTTTCCGCCGCGCGCTGTCAGGCACCTCTCGGTGATCGCGGGCGTCTTTGCCGCCCTGCTGGCTGTCCACTACCGCCTGGACCTCTACGAGTTGCTGCTCAGCAAGCGCAATTTCGTCTATGGCGTGGGCTACACGGACGTAGCAGCGAGAATCCCGGCCTACTGGATCCTTCTCGTACTGATGGCTTTGATCGCGATCGTGCTCCTGCTGAATGCAGCCCGCGGATCGCTGGCGCCGATTGCCCTACTCCTCCCCGTCTGGCTGGGGGCCGCCTTCATTCTGCTGGTGATTTTCCCCGGCGTGGTGCAGAGATTCCAGGTAGCTCCAAGCGAGCAGTCGCGGGAGTCGCCCTACA
>DASWQQ010000212.1:0-10694 GCA_036403615.1 Candidatus Dormiibacterota bacterium
TTTTGGATCGCCTCGTTCATCTTGCCCATGATGAACATCCGGCCTTCCTTCGCCTGCTGGATGGCATTTGCCAGGACATCGATCCCGATACCCTTGATCTTCATGTCCATTTGCATCGCGGTGACCCCGGTACCGGTACCGGCAACCTTGAAGTCCATGTCTCCCAGGTTGTCCTCGACCCCCTGGATGTCACTCAAGACCGCGACCTTGCCACCCTCGCCGGTGATCAGCCCCATGGCGATCCCGGCCACCTGGCTCTTGATCGGAACGCCGGCGTCCATCATTGCCAGGCTCGAGCCGCAGACGCTGGCCATCGAGGTGGATCCGTTCGAGGAGAGGATCTCGGTCACCAATCTGATGGTGTAAGGAAACTCCTCTTCTGTGGGTACGACCGGCAGAAGGGCCCGCTCGGCGAGCGCACCGTGCCCGATCTCGCGGCGTCCCGGCGAGCGCAATGGGCGCGCCTCACCGACGCTGAAGGGCGGAAAGTTGTAGTGATGCATGAAGCGCTTGAACTCCTCGAGCCCGAGCCCGTCCAGCTTCTGCTTGTCGCCGATCGATCCGAGGGTGACGATACTCATCGCCTGGGTCTGTCCCCGGGTGAACAGGGCTGAACCGTGCGTGCGCGGCAGCAAGGAAACCTCGCAGGTAATTTGCCTGATCTCGGTCGTCTTGCGCCCGTCCGGCCTGATCCCGTCGTCGAGGATCTTGCCCCGAACGCGTTGCTTGACCTTGGCCTCGAAGCTCTTGGACAGGGCCGGGAGCCGGTCAGCGTACTGAGTCCCGAGCTCGTTGATCGTCTCCTTCTTCAGGTCGTCTAGCGCCGACTCACGGATCGACTTATTAGGGTTGAAGAGTGCCTGGTCGAGTCGCTCGCTAAGGAAGCGGTCAACCGCCTGGTCGACCTCGGGGTCAGCTACCACCTGCGCCAGCTGAACTTTTGGTTTCCCAACCTCTTTCGCGAAGGCTTCCTGCATGTCGCAGATGCGCGCAATCTCACGCTGCGCCATACGCATACCCTCGACGATTACCTCCTCGGGGACCTCTTTGGCGCCGGCCTCCACCATGATGATGGCGTCACGTGTGCCTGCCACGACCAGGTCGAGCCGGCTCTCTTCCATCCGAGTCACAGGCGGGTTTACCATCAGCTGTTCATCGAGAAAGCCGATGCGAACCGCCCCGATCGGCCCCTGGAAGGGGATCTCGGAAATCGTCAGAGCGGTCGATGCGCCGATGATCGCCATCGTCGCCGGGTCTGCCTCCTGGTCAACCGACCAAACGGTTGCTACTACCTGGACATCATTTCGGAAGTCCTTGGGAAAGAGCGGTCGCACCGGGCGGTCGATCAGCCGGCTGTTCAGGATGGCCTGTTCGCTCGGCCTGCCCTCGCGTCGGATGAAGCCCCCCGGGATCTTCCCGGCAGCGTAGAGCTTCTCCTCGTAGTCGCAGGTCAGCGGAAAAAAGTCGATCCCCTCGCGGGGCGAGGTGGACATCACGGCGGTAACGAGCAACATGGTGTCACCCATCCGGACAGTGACTGCCCCCGACGCTTGCTGGGCGACCCGTCCTGTTTCGATGATCAGGGTTCGTCCGGCAAGTTCAAGTTGTGTCTGATTCACGTTTCCTCCTGGGGCCGCGTATATGCGGCAACTTGGTCGATCTGGCAAATATGCCCAGGCGGTTCCCTTCGTGGGCGGGTTAGGGGTTGGGGATCGAAGAAAAGAAGACCTTTCTCCGTGCACCAATCTCTAACCTCGTGCGAGTGGGCAACGCCCAGGCGGACTTTAAAGCTGGCCGATCACCTCCGGAGCCCGAGCTTGGCGATGATTGCGCGGTAGCGTTCGATGTCATTGCGTTGAAGGTAGTTCAGGAGGCGGCGCCTCTTGCCTACCAGTTGCAGCAGCCCGCGTCGGGAGCTGTGGTCGTGGCTGTTCACCTTGAGATGCTCGGTGAGGTGGTTGATGCGTTCGCTGAAGATCGCGATCTGGACCTCCGGTGATCCGGTGTCCGATTCATGCAAGCGATTTCCATCGATAACGCTTGCCTTAGATGTTGTTGCCAGCCTGTAGACCTCCTTGCTAATGACCCGCCCGCGTGCCGTTGGCTACTCGCACACGCGCGCCGAGTTCTCCGGAAGTATACCCTACGGTCCCCAATCCAGAACCTGGAGCGCTCCGGGCAGGATCTCGAAGATGGCGGGCGTCGTACCCACCAGCTCGCCGTCCGCCTCGACGCCGATCGCCTCCTCGCTCTCCACCTCTACCCGCCGAGCGCTGGCGAACTCAACCTCAACCAGCCGGTCATGGCTGCCTCGATAAAGCAGTGGAAGGCTACGGATTCCGCGCAGTCGGCCGATATCCCCGATAGTGACCACCTCGAGCAGGCCATCATCAGGCCGGGCCCGCGGCGCCATCATCATCCCGCCTCCCAGGTAGCGTCCATTGCTGACCGCGATCGTACGGATTGTCAGCTCGCGCACCGGTTGGTCGTCGAGGCGGAGGCGAACCGGAGCATTCCGGTGAACCAGCAGGCTTGCCACCGCCGCCGCCATGAAGTTGACCGTGCCGCCGAGGAAAGCCGGGCCCTGGGCGGCGCGACGGACTACCTCGGCTCCGATTCCGGCATCCGCGGCGTTGATGAAATAGCGATGGCCGGCGGGGGTCGCTACCCGGGCCGCATCCAGCTTTCTGAACCGCCCGGATCGCAGCCAGCCCGGCACCTCTTCCGGCTGTCGCGGGCTCGGCACGCTACGCACGAGGTCGGCTCCGGTCCCGGCGAGCAGGGCTCCAAAGGTTGGCGGCGTGGCGCGATGGCGGCGCAGCAAACCATTCACCACTTCGTGCGCGGTACCGTCGCCTCCCACTGCCACCACCAGCCGGTCACCGGCTTCTGCCGCCCGATCGGCCGCGTCCCCGCGCCTGCGCGTGAAGATGACCTCCACCTCGACGCCGGAGGCCAGGCAACTCCTGGCGGCACGGCGCCAAAAGCTTGAGGCCCGGCCGCCCCCCGCCACCGGGTTGACGATGATCAGAGGTCTTAGGCCAGGATCCGTTTGGCGCTCTCCACGTCACGGGCGATCTGTTGTTGCAGCGCGGGCAGGGAGGCAAATCGCTTCTCGCCCCGAAGCCGCTGCACAAAGGAGACCGTGAGCAGCCGGTCGTAGAGATCGCCTTCGAAGTCGAATAGGAAGGCCTCGACCGTGAGCGTGTTACCACCGAAGGTGGGCCGGAAGCCGACATTGAGTGCACCGGAATGCTGCACCGAATCGATTGAGGCCCGGACGGCATAGACACCATTGGCCGGCAGCAACTTGTTGGGGGTTATCTTCAGGTTCGCGGTCGGGAAACCCAGGAGCCTGCCTCGTTGCGCACCATGTTCAACGGTCGAGCGCAGTACGTAGTCACGGCCCAGCAGCTGGCTCGCCGCCCGGACCTGGCCGAGCAGAATCAGCCGCCTGATGCGGGAGCTGCTGATCGGCTGACCGCCGCGCGCCATCGCCGGGCTGACCTGCACTTCGAAACCGCGGCGCGCACCCAGCCGCCTGAGAAAGGCGTGGTCCCCTCGCCGCCCTCGACCGAAGGCGAAGTCGTAGCCGACGAGCAGCCTTTCGAGCCGCATGCCACGCATCAGCCTATCCATGAAGGCTGCCGGGCTGATGCCGGCGACCTGCGGTGTAAAGGGGATGACCAGGAGGTGGGTAAGGCCGAGCTGCTCGCAAATCCAGGTCTTCTCGTCCAGTGTGGTGAGGCTCGGCGGGCAGTGATCAGGATCGAGGACGCAGCGCGGATGTGGCTCGAAGGTGACCATGACGCTGGCCGCCCCAGCCAGTGCCGCCCCGGCGATCAACGGCTTGGTGATGCTTTGATGGCCACGGTGGAGTCCGTCATAGCTGCCGATGGTGGCGTATGCCCGCCCGATCAGGCCCGGCGACGGGAAGCCGAAGCTGACCTGGGTCACCGGGCGAAGATCGCCCTGGGCTGGATCCGGCCCGCCTGAATGGCCCCCCAGCCAAGTAGCCTGCCGGTTGAGTCGAGGAGTCGGTAGCGGTCCGCCGGGGAGTCGGGAGCCGGAATGCTGCGGCCCTGGGAAACCGCGAGCGCCTCCTCTGCCCTCAGCTGCAGCCCCGGCCAATCGCGCAGGGGCAGATCGAGGGGCAGAAGCCGTCTCTTCCAGTCATCGTACGACTCGTGAAGCTGGGCCGGGGTAGCGGCATCCTCCCAACGGAGCGGACCGTAGGCGGTGCGGCGCAGAGCGGCGAGGTAGGCCCCGGTACCGAGCGCTTGGCCGAGGTCGTGCACCAGGCTCCTCACGTACATTCCCTGCCCGGAGACGATCTCCAGTCGGGCGCTGACGGCGTCCGCTTGATAGTCCAGCAGGCGAATCTGCCGAACCTCGACGCTGCGCGCCGCACGCGCCACCGTCTCACCCCTGCGAGCCTTCCGATACAGAGCCTCGCCCCCCTGCTTGAGCGCGGAAAACATCGGTGGTACCTGGGCGATCAACCCGGTAAAGGCCGGAAGCTGCTCCTCGATCGTCCCGACCGTCAACCGGGACGGGTCTCGGCCGGGCGTGATAGTCCCCTCGCGGTCGTAGGTATCAGAGGTGAATCCGAAGACTGCCGTCGCAACGTATGTCTTGGGCCATTCGTGTACGAACTCTGAGAGCCTGGTGGCGGCGTTGACCAGGACCGGGAGGACTCCGTCGGCGGCAGGGTCGAGCGTTCCACCGTGGCCGACCTTGACGATGCCGTCCAGCCGCCCGATGCTCCGCACGACGCCGAACGACGATAACCCGAGAGGCTTGGCGACGTTCAGGATGCCTGAGTCCATCTCAGGTCGCCCATCCGTCGCCTCGCCTCCGCCAGCACCCTGGCTTCAGCTTCATCGAGTGGCATTGCAAGTTCGGCGCCGGCCGCCCGGTGATGTCCACCGCCGCCGAATATCGCAGCCAGGGCGGCGGCGTCGACCTGGTCGCGGCTCCGAATGCTGACCTTGATCAGGGCAGGCGCCGCCTCTTTGAAAAGGATGGCCAGCTCCTGGCCCCGAAGGGTGTTCAGCTGATCGATCGCGCTGTCTGCCTGCTCGGCGGCGGCGCCACTCTTTCGCAGGTCGGCGAGCGTGATGACGCCCCAGACCAGCCGGTCGTCGAACTCGAAGTGCAGGCTCTGCAGGATGTGTCCCTGCATCCGCAGGTAGGACGCCGGCCGACTCTTGAAGAGGCCCCTCGCAAGGGCAACCGGATCGGCGCCCAGACGGACGAGCTCCGCCGCGGCCTGGAGGGCACGTCCTGAGGTGTTGTCGTGGCGGAATCCACCCGTGTCGGACAGGATGGTGGCGTAGAGACAGCCGGCAGCCTCCGGCGGGATCGGGACCTTCCAGGCCTTGAGCAGGTCATAGACCAGCTCGCCGGTCGATGCCGCGTCCGTGCAGACGAGATTGAGCGTGCCGAAGTGCGTGTTGGTGACATGGTGGTCGATATTCACCACGGTCGTGGCCTGGGCGATCAGCGGAAAAAAAGAGCCGGCCCGCTCGGCCTCACCGGAATCGAAGACGAAAACGGGAACACCTGGCTTCACCGGATCCCGGTTGACCCGCTCGATCCCGGGAAGGAACGCCCAGGCCGCTGGAACGGGGGGCGCCGAAAGCACGGGGACGGATTTACCGAGGGGCTCCAGTGCCTGCGCCAGCGCTAGGGCCGAGCCGAGCGTGTCGCCGTCCGCGTCTTTGTGTGTCACCGCGGCAATCGTCGGCGCGTTCTCGATCACCGTCCAGATCTGCGGCGCAATCTCCAGCACCTCCTGGCGCGGAGGTGCGAGGTCAGGCCTCAGCGTCGCTTCCTTTTTGCACCTCACGCAGAAGCTGGCTCACGCGGACGCTGTAAGCGACACCCTCGTCCAGCTGGAAGTGAAGTTCAGGCGCGAAGCGCAGGTTGGTGAGCCGCGTACCAAGCTCGTGCCGGATGAAGCCGCGAGCACGCTTGAGGGCAGCGATGGCCGCCTGCTGTCCCTCGCTCTCGCCCACCACGCTCACCTTGATGCTTGCCGTCCTCAGGTCCGGCGTGAGCCTGACCTCGGTGATGCTCGTCATTCCGATTCGCGGGTCCTTCAGGTCCCGGAGGATGATGGCGCTGATCTCCTCGCGAAGCTGGGCTGCCACCCTCGCAACGCGATGCGTGCTCATCTCGGTGGCTTCGTCAGGCCTGCTTGACCTGGTAGGAATCGATCACATCGCCTTCCTGGAAATCCTGGTAACCGTCGACCCGGATGCCGCACTCGAGCCCTGCCGTAACCTCGCGAGCGTCGTCCTTGAAGCGCTTGAGCCCGGCGATCAAGCCCTCGTGTATCTGTTCGTTGTTACGAGTGAGCTTGGCGGTGGAGCCGCTGGTGATCTTGCCTTCCAGCACGCGCGATCCGGCGATCGCGCCGAGCTTGGGGATCTTGATCGGGGTAAGCACCTGGGCCCGACCCTCCCAAACCTGCACGAAGGTCGGCTCGTAGAGCCCCTTGATTGCCTTGTCGATGTCATTGGTCACGTTGTAGACCACGTCGTAGTGACGGATATCGACCTTCTCCCGCTCGGCTGCGCGCTGAGCCAGGGCATCTGCCTTGACGTTGAAGGCGATCACGAGCGCGTTGGAAACCGCCGCCAGCAAGATGTCCGATTCGGAGACGGGACCGACTCCCTCAAAGACGATCTTCACCTGGACCTTGGGATCGTGGATCTTGAGAACTGAGCCCTTTAGTGCTTCGACCGAGCCATTGCTGTCGGCCTTGATGACGAGATTGAGGTCCTTTATCGCCCCCTGCTCGACCGCAGCCGACAGGTCCGCCAGTGTGATCCGGCGGGTCTGCGCCAGGCTGGCCACCCGGAATTGCTCGGCCCGCTGACCGGCAATCGTCCGCGCCACCTTCTCGCTCGAGACGACCTGGAAGATGTCACCCGCGGTCGGTACGTCAGGCAGGCCGGTGACGACCGCCGGAGTGGCCGGTCCCGCTTCCTTCATCTTCTTGCCCCGGTCGTCGAGCAGCGCGCGGACCTTGCCGAATATGTGGCCGACAACCATGTTGTCGCCGACCCGGAGCGTGCCGCTTTGCACCAGGACGGTCGCTACCGGGCCCCGCCCTTTCTCGAGGTGGGCGTCGATGATGGTCCCGGCGGCGGACTTCTCCGGGTTGGCCTTCAAGTCCTGGAGATCAGCGACCAGCAAGATCATCTCCAGGAGCTCGGAAATTCCGGTCTTCTGCTTGGCCGAAACCGGCACCATGACCGTCTGGCCACCCCAGTCCTCGGGCACCAGGCCCTGATCCGAGAGGCCCTGCTTGACCCTGTCCGGATTGGCGCCGTCCTTGTCAACCTTGTTGATGGCGACCACGATCGGCACCTGGGCGGCGCGCGCGTGGGAGATGGCCTCGACCGTCTGCGGCATGACGCCGTCGTCGGCTGCCACGACCAGCACCGCCACGTCCGTCACCTGCGCGCCCCGGGCGCGCATCGCAGTGAAGGCCTCGTGGCCGGGTGTGTCCAGGAAGACGATACGCCGGCCCCGCTCTTCTACGACATAGGCGCCGATGCTCTGGGTGATACCGCCGGCTTCACCGGCTGCCACCTTGGTCTGGCGAATGGCGTCGAGCAGTGAGGTCTTACCGTGATCGACGTGTCCCATGACCGTAACCACCGGCGGCCGTGTCTTCAAATTGCCCGGGTCCTCTCCCTCGAGGCTGAAGAGTTCGGACCGGGTCGTCAGCTTGACCTGGGTCCCCTCTCCCTCTCCCATCACCTGCTCGGCGATCGCGGAGTCCATCGCCATCGGCGTCGCCTGGACACCAAAGGTGTCGGCGACGATGGCGGCGGTCTCGAAGTCGATCTGCTGGTTCATGTTGGCCATGATCCCGTTCCGCATCAATTCCTTGATGATGTCAACCGTCTTGACATTGAGGTACTCGGCAAGCTCCTTGACGGACAGGGTCGGCGGAAGCTCGACTTTCCCCTCGGAGACTTTTGTTTTTGCATCAGCGGCCGGTCCTCCCGGCGCGAACTGAGTGCGCACCGACGTCTCCTGCTCGGGCGTCAACACTCCCATCGCATGGCGAGGGGCGTGACGGGTCGGCTTGAGGAAGTCCAGGATGTCACGGGCCTCGATGTTGAGGTCGCGGGCTAACTGCTGGACCTTGATTCCGCGGGTCTGAGTAGTGGCTATATCAGTTCCTTCCTTTCAATTCAACAGGCAATCATAACTGGAGCACGGCCGGGCCGCCCTCACATCAGTATTCCCTCTCGCAGCCGTCGCCAATCGTCAGAGGTCATCGGGAGCTCCAGGGCCCGCTCCAGCGCCCGGCGGCGCTGGGCGGTCGACCAGCAGGCCGGCTCGCGGCAGAGGTAGGCGCCGCGTCCCGTCGCCCGGCCGCTCCGGTCGACCGACACGCTGCTTTCCAGGGCAACCAGGCGGACCAGATCCGTTTTGCTCCTGGATCGTCGGCAGGCAACGCAGGTCCGTTGCGGGACCGCCCTGGCAGGCAGCTCAGGAGCCCTCCTCGGCAGCCTCCACCGGCGCCGCGTTGGCGGTTGGCTTGATGTCGATCCGCCAGCCGGTGAGCTTGGCGGCCAGCCGCGCGTTCTGACCGTCTTTGCCGATCGCCAGGGAGAGCTGGTTTTCCGGGACATGGGCGGTCGCCGTCCGCGACTCGCGGTCGATGTCGACCGTCTGCACCTGCGCCGGGCTCAGTGCGTTAGCGACCAGCTGGAGTGGGTCATCTGCCCAGGGAATGATGTCTACCCGCTCCGCGCCAAGCTCCCCGACCACGCTGCGAATGCGCACTCCTCGCGGCCCGACACAGGCGCCGACCGGATCAATTCCATCCTGGTGAGCCGACACGGCAACCTTGGTCCGGACCCCTGGCTCGCGAGCAAGCGCCCGGATCACGACGGCGCCGGAGGCCAGCTCGGGAATCTCGAACTCGAGGAGGCGCCGCACCAGCGCCTTGTGAGCTCGCGAGACCGTTACCTGAGCCCCGCGACTGCGCTTTCTCTCCTCGAGGAGCAACACCTTGAGGTGCTGACCCACCCGGATGTTCTCATCGGGAATCTGTTCCTCTGGTGGAAGGACCCCTTCTGCCTTTCCCAGCTCCAGGTAGACAGTGCTGCCCTCGGATCGCTCGACCACCCGGTCGACGATGCCGCTGACCATCTCACCCTTGTGCTCGAGGACGTCCTTGAGCACCTGGTCTTTTTCCGCGTCCTTCAGGCGCTGGAAGACCACCTGCTTGCTGATCTGGGCTGCGAGGCGGGCGAAGTCTTCAGTTGGAAGTGCAACGTCGATCATGTCCCCTGCCGCCACCGGGCCCTGTTTCTCTGCCTCCGCAAGCGATATCTCGGTGGCCGGATCGGAGACGGTCTCCACCACGCGCCGGCGGCTGAAGATGGCGATCTGTGCCGTCTCCGGATCGACGTGGACGCGGATACTGTCCGGAGGATTGAAAGCCCGGCGGTACGCGGTTGCGAGGGCGCTCTCCATCAGCGTCAGCAGCGACTGCTTGGAGATGCCCTTCTCTTCCTGTACCTGGTCGAGGGCCTTGAGAAAATCGGAGCGCAGCATGGCTAGATCTCGATCGCGAGTCGCGCCGCCAGGATGTCGCTGAAGGGGATTGCCACCGTGGTCGCCGCCTTTCGCTCGCGGAGCTGTAGTTCGATGGCGCGGTCTGAGACCGCGGTCAACATGCCTTCTGCCACCCGCTCACTTTCGCCTGTGCGGTAGCGCACGTTGGCACGTTTGCCGATGAAGCGGCGGTACTCCTCCAGGCTGCGAAGGGGACGTTCTGCCCCCGGCGAGGAGACCTCCAGGTCATAGCGGGCCGGCAGTGGGTCGGCCTGGTCGAGCAATGCGCCCAGCGATTTGCTGACGCGCTCGCAATCGTCGAGCGTTATCCCCTCCGGCTTATCGATCAAGACGCGCAGGGTGGAGTGCCCCCCGCTACCGGTGAGCGCCAGGTCATAAAGCTCGTAGCCCAGAAAGTCGAGCGTCGGGCGAATCAAATCCCGAACGCGGGTCAGCTGGGCCGCGCTCTCCGTTGCCGCCATCAAAAGAAAAGGGGCCGCCGGCCCCATTGCAACGAAACGATATTCACTTCGAGGTCAGTATATCGCCCTATCGCGGGTTGAGTCGACGCCAGACGACCAGTAGAGGGCTGGCGTTGAAGATCGAGGAGTAGGTTCCGCTGACGATGCCGATCAGCAGGGCAAGCGTGAATCCCTTGATGTTGGTCGGCGAGATCAGAAAGAGCGCGACCAGCACGAAGACGACGGTCATCGAGGTGTTGATGGAGCGGGCCAGCGATTGGATGATGCTCAAGTTGACGTTCTGCTCGAAGGTCAGGCGGCTCGCCTGCCGCAGGTTCTCGCGTATCCGGTCGAAGATGACGATCGTGTCATGGACGGAGAATCCGATGACGGTCAGGACGGCGGTGACGAAGAGCGTGTTTATCTCACCCAACGGTAGATTGAACACACGCCCGAGAATCGAGTAGGCGCCGGTCAAAACGAAGACATCGTGCAGCAGCGCCAGGATGGCGCAGATAGCAAATTTGTAATTGAACCGGAAGCTCAGGTAGGCGACGATCAGGATAGAGGCGATCGCGATCAGGCCGCCGGCCCCCAGCACCAGTTCCCGGGCAATCAACGGACCGACCGCGGCGCTGCTCG
>DASWQQ010000213.1:0-2915 GCA_036403615.1 Candidatus Dormiibacterota bacterium
ACCGCGGCCGATGTGGATGCCGAGATAAAGGCGCTGACGGACTCCGCCTACCGGCTCGCTTACGAGATCTGCCAGAAAAGGCGTAGCACGCTCGTCCGCATCGCGGAACACCTCCAGGTGGTGGAAACCATCGATGGTGACGAGCTCGACCGTCTGCTGCTGGAGGAAGCAGGGCCCGTCATCAAGACGCTGCCGAACGGCAATGCCCGCCGCAAGGAGCTCCGAGGCACGGCGCAGATCGCGGCTGCCGAGGCGGACAACTGGCTGCAAGCCGATGAGCCGATGAGGGAGCCGGACGACACGCCGCCAATCGCCGCCAGCTAGATGATTTCTTCGTAAAGGTCGTAGACCGTCTTGAGTTCGTCCGGCGGCCTTATGCTGCCGTGCTTGAGCGCCTCGAGCAACGTGAGGATGTGTTTTACGCCGGCCAGATTGACGCCCTTCTCTCTTGTGAGCTGCTGGATCACCTGCAGCTTGCGAACGTTGCGCTGCGAGTACCGCCTGCGGTTGGTCGCTGTTCGGTAGGGCTCGATCAGGCCGAGGTCCTCGTACATCATCAGGGTCCGGGGATGCGTCTCCAGGATCTCCGACGCGACGCTGATCGTGTAGAGGGGCTTATCTAGATCGAAGGCCCCGCTCAGCCGCGGGTCGCGATTGGGAATCAACGCCTATTCCTTTACCCAATCCTGCACGCCCCTGCTGAGGCTGGCCGGGGTGGTTTCCGACTTGATCAGGTAGTCGAGAGCCCCCAGCTTGAGGCCGCGATCGACGAGTTCCTTCTCGCCGTAGTTCGAGAGGATGATTACTGGGATGTTCTTGGTGACGCCGTCGGTCCGCAGGTTTTCCAGAACGGCGAAGCCGTCCATCTTCGGCAGTCGGATATCGAGGAAGACGATGTCCGGTACCAACTTTTTCGCCTGGACGAGACCTTCTTCGCCTGACTTGGCGACGGTTACGCGATAGCCGTCCAGTTCCAGCTTGAGCTTGTACATCTCGGCGACCGCGGGGTCATCCTCGATGAAGAGGACGTTTACATCCTCGTCTACGACTTCACTCATGTCCCCTCCTTACCGGATACCGCTTGTGTCACGTTTCCCCCCGCAATTTCGGTCGCTAGTATAACCGAAATTCGGAAGATTGCCTGAATCCTGCGGGGTGAAACTATTCAGTCCGGCGCTAACCAAGTGGTACCATGGCGCTACAGATGCCGGACTGAGCCGGACAAATGCGGGACGAGGAGGCGGCTGCCGGAATGGGTTATTTGCGAGGTTTGACGCATGGCGCGATCGCCGGTGCGGTGCTCGGATTGCTGTACACGCCCGAGTCCGGCCCGGCCATGAGGCGGCGGGTCTCCCGGCTTCTCGGGCAGGCTGAGCAGGCCCTCGCTGAAACGCCCGGCCCGCCCGCGGCGGCTCCCAGGCGGCGAACCGTTGGAGGAACAGAAAGCCGGGCCAGGCGCCCGTAGGAGGAACAGCAGATGGAACAGACCGTGGACAAGGCCGTTGACCGCTTGAGCGAACTACTCGACCTCGCGACCAAGACTGTGGACCGTGCCTCCAAGAGCGCCAAGGACCTCGAAGTCAAGGACCGGTTGAGCGACGCGGTGTCGGCGCTGCGCCGCACGCGAGTAACCCAGGAGGAAGACTCCGGTATCGAGCGCTTCATGACCGGGATGCTGATTGGAATCGCCGTCGGCTTCGGTCTGGCGCTCTTGCTCGCGCCCAAGACCGGCGAGGAGATGCGCGACGACCTGATGCAGCGAGGGATCGAGCTCAGGGATCGTGCCGGCGAACTCGCCTCCAAGATGCCGTTTGGAGACGGCGAGCAAGTCCGACCCGAAAAGGCTACGACCGACCAGCCCGGCATCGCCTAAGTCCCACCGCTGAAGGCGGAACCCCGGCCGGCCTGCGCTTAGCCGTTACCCTGCTGCTGCGGTGGCGGTGGCGGCTTGCATTTGTCCGGCTCCGGGCAGGCAGTCGCACTCGGCGCTGGAGCCGATGCAGCCGGTGCCGGCGGCGCGGGCTTTGGCTTGGGCGCGTTGATCACGCAGGGCACGCCGTCCACCACCGTTTGCGCCGACGTCAACGAATAGGGGTTGAAATTCGCGGGCAGGCGGCACACCGGCCAGGGTTGCGCCAGGATGGCGGGCAGATTCTCCGTTCCCGGCAGGAAATAGTTCTGGCCGACCTGGTGAATGCCGGCGGGAACGCCATACCACTCGTCTGGTTTTCCGGCGAGTGCCTGCGCCATGAATTTGTGCCAGATTGGGGCGGCACCGACGATACCGGTTGAGTTGTGACTGAGCGGTTTGTTGTCGGGATTACCGACCCACACCGCCGTCGCCAGGCTGGGCGTGAAGCCCACCGTCCAGTTGTCCTTGAAGGACTGCGTGGTCCCCGTTTTCGCGCCCACGTGGCGTCCCGGCAGCGTCAGGTCGCCGCCACAACCAAAGGACATGCAGCGGTTTCGATCGTCCGACATGATGGAGGCGATGATGAAGGCGACATTGGGGTCGATGGCGCGGAACTCGGCCGCCTTCGGGTCGTATGTGAAGACGTCCTTACCTAGCCCATCCTTGATGTTGAGAATTGGCGCCTCACGGTGCCGGATGCCCAGCGTGGCGAGCGTAGAGACGGCGGTAGCCATGTCGGCAACTCGCACCTCATAGCCACCGAGGGTCAGGCTCGGGCCGTAAAAGCTGGCGTCACGGTTCTGGTCACAGGGCAAGCCGAGGCAGGTAATGCCCATCCGGTGGGCTACGTCCACGACCGCGGGAATACCCGTGCGCAGCTCTGTCTTTAGCGCCGGGATGTTGAGCGAGTTGCCCATGGCGAGCTTCAAAGGAAGTGTTCCGTGGAAGCGGAGATCGTAGTTGAGCGGCGCGTAGGGCGCGAAACCGGGCAAAAAGCGGCCGG
>DASWQQ010000214.1:0-4356 GCA_036403615.1 Candidatus Dormiibacterota bacterium
AAAGTTGGGCATGCTGTAGCCGATCACCGATGTTGTGCTGAGCACGTAGTCGACCCAACTGTTATGACGCATCGCCGCGACAACCCCGAGCAGGATCCCCAGGCCGACGGTGAAGATAAGAGCGACCGCGCCAACTTCGGCGCTGACGGTGGCCTCGCGCGCGACCAGTGGACCGATCTGGACACCCCGAAAGATAAGCGACTCGCCAAGATCTCCATGCAGGAGATTGCCTATGAAGGTTGTGTACTGGACGGGGAGGGGCTCATCCAGGTGGTAACGGTGTAGTAGAACCGCCTCCTGGGAACCGCGTAGCCTTTCGCTGAAAAAAGCGTTGCCCGGCAGGCGATGGATCCCCAGGAACACGATCGAGGATACGGCCAGGACCGTGAAGACGATCAAGACCGCGCGCTGGGCGATGTAGAAGAGCGAGCCTCTCGTGAACATGAATTCAGATTAGAAGAAAAAAGGGGCGCCCGTTTCAGGCGCCCCTTACGTTTTTTGCGGCTTAGTGCTGCCCGATCTTGATCTGGTTCCAGTAGGTGTCGAAGAAGTTGTTGGTCGACGCTCCCTGCACGTAGGGCTTGAACAGGTAGGCACCGGTGCTGCCGTAGAGCGGGATGTAAACCACGTCACGGATCAGCATCTGGCTCAACTTGTTGTAGTCGGCCAGGGCCGCGGGCAGCGCCTCGGCGTCCGCCTTGGCCAGCGTGTCGTCGTACTCCTTGGTGGTGTAGCCGGTGGTGCAACTCGCATCCGGGCAGCCAAGGTTGGTACCCCAGATGTTGTCGAACCAGTCCTGGGGATGGTCGTAGTCGGCCTGCCAGCCGTCACGGGACAGAACGTAGCTGCCCTTGAGCCGGCTTTTGATGAACTGCGAGTGGGACTGGGGCTGGACGTCCACATGGACTCCCAGGTTGGTCTGCCACTGATCCTGGAGGAAGGTGGCAGTGGCGCCGTTCAGGGGGTTCTCCGGGTCGTAGGTGTAGACGAGCCCCTTCGTCTTGGCGCCGGTCGGATCGGCGCTCTGCAGAAGCTGCTTGGCCTTGGCCGCGTCGAATTTTGCCAGCGGATCGGCGTTGTCGCCGAGGTAGCCCTTAAGCCCCTTGAGGATCAGGCCGCCGGTCAGCGGCGTGCAAACCACGTTCTGGCAGACGATCTCGGCCGCCTTGACCTTGTCGACTGCGAGTGCAAACGCCATCCGGAGGTCGTGGGCGGCACCGCTCGGGCAGGGGCAGTTGTCAGCGAAGGGCCCCTTGGCCGGCCGCTTCGAGTCAATGAACATGTTGAAGCTGACCCAGTAGGAGCGCACCTTGGAATGGAGCACCAGTTGCGCTTTCTCGCTGGAGGTCTTCTGGATCCGGAGCACGTCGGCTACGGGTGCGTTGCTGTAGCCGCCGTATCCGTAGATGTCGAAGCCGCCCTGCTCGTACTTGGCGATTGCGGAAGAGGCGCTCTTGATGACCTCGAGGTGAATTTTCTTCAGCGTGGGCTTTGGCGAGCCCCACCAGTTGGAAACTGCCGCGAATTCCACCAGCTGTCCGGGTGTGCGAGCCGTCATCTTGAAGGGACCGGTGCCGATCGCCGTCTCCGGCTTTGTCCACCAGTTGTCGAAATCCGTCTTGACGGCGTTCTGGTCAACAATGGCTCCGACTGAGCCGGAAAGCGTGACGGCGGTCACGAACCAGCCGGCCGGGGCGCTGAGCTTGGCCTGGACGGTGTAACCGCTCGGGCCGTCCGGGGCGGTCAGGCCTGAGAGGGTGACCGCCGGGTCGTTCTTTTCCAGCAGGGCCTCGAGTGCCGCACCGGTAACCTTGTTCTTTGCCACCTTGCTGTAGCCCTGGACCGCGGCTAAGCTCGGCGCATAGGCCCCCTGCATTGCGGCGGCCCGGTTCCAGGAGTAAAGGACATCCTTCGCGGAGAACTTGTCGCCATTCGAGAAGGTGACGTCCTGGCGCAGCTTGAAGTTGTAGGTGAGTCCGTCAGAGGAGACGGTCGGCTGGCTCTGGGCCAGGTTTGGCACGACATTCATCCCCATGTCGAACTTGTAAAGGTTGTCGAAAATATTCTGCGAGATCTCCGTGTCGGTTTCCGCGTCCGCGATGGCGGGGTCGAGCGTTCCGAAGTCATCGAGGATCGGGAATCTGAGCGTCTGGTCGGAGGCCAGCTGCGTTCCCTGGTTGTTGTTGTTGTTCGAGGCCGTACCACAGGCGGCTACGAGTAATGAGATGGTCCCTAGTACCGCCGCGCCACGTAGCGCCCGAAATCGAAGGTTCAAATGTTCCATTCCCCTTCCTTTTCCTCCATTTGCAATTGCGCATTCGTGCGCTATCCGCGCTCAAACGCTAGCAGATACGAAATACACCCCAATTGTTAGAGGGCTGTTAGACGGGCGAGGCGGTTCGCCTGGGCTAGACGCCACCCATGACGATGCTCTTCTGTTCCGTGTAGAAGTCCAGCACCTCGGTGCCGTGCTCCCTGCCGAAACCGCTGTGCTTGGTGCCGCCAAAGGGCAGCTCGTCATAGGCCACCAGGTTGACCTGGTTGACCCAGCTGTAGCCGACGTCGAGACGGTCAATCGCCTGTTGGGCCTTTTTAATGTCCCGGGTGAAGACCGAGGAGCCCAGGCCGAACTCGGAGCTGTTGGCTTTCTCGATCGCCTCATCAAGGCTCCCTACCCGGGCGATCGGGAGCAGCGGGCCGAAGGTTTCCTCGGTCCAGACCCGGGCGTCTTCCGGGACATCGGTCACCACAGTCGGCTCGAAGAAGAAACCCCGGTCGAAGGGCTCACCGGTCATCCGATGGCCCCCGGCAAGCAGGCGTCCACCGCGATCCAGCGCATCCTTCAACTGCTGCTCGATCGTTTCCCGGCCACCCGCCGTGTGCATCGGCCCCATCTGCGAGGCGGCGTCCGTGCCGGGCAGCACCTTGAGCTTCCTGGCGCGAGCGACGACTTTTTCGATTACCTGGTCGGCGATCGATTCGTGGACATAGACCCTCTTGACCGCCAGGCAGGCCTGTCCGCAGTTGAAGAAGCGGCCGATTGCGATTGCCTTGCTGGCCATCTCGATGTCGGCGTCGTCACAGACGATGGCGGGATCGCTCCCACCGAGCTCGAGCGTCACGTGCTTCAGGTCCGAAGCCGCCTCCGCCATCACCTGCTTGCCGGTCTGGGTCTCGCCGGTGAAGCCGATCTTGCGGACCTTCGGATTCTTGATCAGTTCCTGGCCGACCACCGCCCCGGGGCCGACGATCACGTTCAATACACCTGCCGGGAGACCACCCTCGTTGAGCAGCTCGACCAGGCGGATGGTCGAGAGCGGCGTGGTGCTGGCCGGCTTGGCGACGACGGTATTACCGACAGCCAGAGCTGGCGCGATCTTGTTGGCCAGCAGTGTTAGCGGGAAATTGAAGGGGATAATCGCGCCGACCACACCCAGCGGCCTCCTGACGACCAGGCCGTAGGCCCCCGGTGCTGAGAGGGGAATGTGATGTCCGCGGATCGCCCCGCTGGCCATGATGTTGGCGTAGAACTCGATGTTCTCGACAAAGCGCTCCGCTTCCATCTTCGAATCCCGCAGCGGCTTACCCTGCTCCCGGGTCAGCAGCATGGCTACTTCGTCCAGGTGCTGGCGGACCAGGGAAGCGCCTTTGAGGAGGACATGGGTCCGCTTCGCGGGCAGCATGTCGGCCCAGCCGCGAAAGGCCGCATGGGCGGCGTCGATCGCCTGGCGTGTCTCCTCGACCCCCGCCTGGGGAACCCGGTCGACGAGCTCACCGGTCGCGGGGTCGTGGATCTCGAGCGTGGCGCCCGAGCGAGCCGTTGCCGCCTTCCCATCGATGACCATCGTGCTCATGTAAATGCCTCTCCTCTAACGTCTGGATCGAACTAGACTCAGGGTACACAAAGGAGGAATCAATGCAGAATTCGACCAGGGCGGCCACCGCCGTCTCGGTAAGCAGGGAGGCCGACGGTGTCGCGCTGATCCACCTGCACAGGCCGCCGGCGAACAGCTACGACAAGGCTTTCGCGGACGATCTCAATGCCGCAATCGACGAGGTGCGCTTCGACGAGTCGATCGATGCCGCCGTTCTCATGTCGGATCTGCCCAAGTTCTTCAGCGCCGGGGCGGACATCAACATGTTTCGAACCGTCAGCCCGAAAGCCCGGGCGATGACCATCCTGCATATGCACGAGATCCTGCTGAAGATGGAGCGAACCCCGAAAGTCTTCATCGCCGCCATCGGGGGCCATTGCCTCGGAGGCGGCCTGGAGATCGCAATGGCGACGGATTTTCGCTTCGCTGCCGAAGGCGAGTACCGGCTGGGCGTACCCGAGGTGACCCTGGGCGTCCTGCC
>DASWQQ010000215.1:0-2730 GCA_036403615.1 Candidatus Dormiibacterota bacterium
GCTAGCCTTCATGGCAGAAACGCCGATTGGTGCGAGAAGGCGGTCAGGCAGAGCGTGAACGTGAGCGCCGAGCAGGCCGTTAGCCTCCATGTCGTCGATCTGGAGGCGAAGGAGCTGCCCTTACTGCTGAACGCGATTGACGGTCGGACGCTTCATCGCCCGCACTCCTCGGACGTCACCCTCCATCTCGCCGGCGCCTCCCAGGAGGCAGTGCCGATGTCATGGTCACAGCAGCTGCTGCACGCCCTGATCGACCCCAACGTGGCCTACGTCCTCTTTCTGTTGGCCATATTCGGTCTGATCGCGGAGGTCACGACGCCGGGCGCCATCTTGCCCGGCACGGTGGGAGTGATCAGCGCGGTTCTGGCGCTGCTCGCATTCGCAAGCCTGCCGATCAACATTGCCGGCGTATTGCTCATGCTCTTCGCCTTCGCTCTCTTCGTCGCCGACATCAAGGCGCCGACCCATGGCATCCTCACCATTGGTGGGCTCGTCGCCTTGGTTCTTGGCTCCGCCCTCCTGGTCGACGCGGGCCCGGTCGGCCTGGGGATCAGCCCGTGGTTGATAACCGGAGCCAGCGCCGGAATGCTCCTCCTGTTCGTCCTCGTCATCCGCAAAGCTGTCGGCGCCCGCTCCCGGCCGGCTTACCTGGGGCCCGAGGCCCTGCTTGGAAGCCTGGGCGAGGCGCGCGAGAGCCTGGACCCGGAGGGTACCGTGTTCGTGGCAGGCGCGCTCTGGCGGGCGGTGGCCGCGCATGGCGCCATCCCGGTCGGCGCCAAGGTGCGGGTGGTGGGCCGACGGGGGCTGGAGCTCTCCGTGGTCAACGCCAGCTCGCAGGAGGTTCGAAGTAATCGTGACGATAGCGAGGCGCTGGGCACGTAAGCTGGCCGCGTACTGATTGCGGTTGCCAAAGCCGGCTCCGGCGGCGACTTGATGCTTAGGGTCGGCAGCGTGCTCAGATGGGGCGACGGCGTTTTTACAGCCATTGCTACCGGGACCCGCTGGAAGCTGACGAGCAGAGCCGATCGGATGATCCGACTGACGGACGGTCACCAGATCTTCTCAGGCGCGATCACGTCAGCGGGCTGACGCACAAGGAGCTCGTCCCGATGCCAGGTAGGTCAGTCGATGATTAGGCAGTAACCGCGGTTGTGCTGACTGACGAGGCGGCAGGCAACGTCCAACGGTTCCAGCTTCAGACGGAGCCGGCGCACGTAGATGCGCAGCTGTTCGGCCTCGTGTTCGCCCGCCCGCCAGCCGAAGCGAATGATCTCGCGGGCGCTGAGGAAGCGGTTGGGATGGCTCAAGAAGACCGCCAGCAGGTCCCACTCCTGGACGGTGAACGAGACTTGCTCACTGTTGAACTGGAGGGTTCGCCCCTCACCGTCGAAGGTCATGCCTTTGACCTCGACCCTGGAGGCCAGGTGCATCATCAGCGAGGGGGCGCTCCGCAGAGCGGCCTTGAGCGCCCCCACCAGGGCGCTTGGGATGAACGGTTTGGGCAACACCTGGTCGGCGCCCGCCTCATATGCAGCCTGGGCGGCCTCGAAGTGGTCGGCGAGCAGAAGCACGCGAGCCTCCGTCCTGGCGCGGAGCTGGGCGACCACCTCCGACCACCGGTCCTCCTCGGGGAGGAGGCCCCAAATCAAAGCGTCGAAGCTCTCACTCTCGAGCTTTGGCAAGGCCAGCTGAAGGTCGGAGACCGCTTCGGCTCGGCAGCCGGCCAGGCGCACGCAGGTTTCGATGACGGCCCGGTAGGCTTCCTCGGCTTCGATGATCAGGACAGCGCCGGATACGCGCCTACGTTTCCGACGAGCCATGGTGGACCCTTCCGTGGCGACGAAGCGCACATGGCCAAGCTGGCTTGAGCCGGCCTTGGTGATCACCTGTTCGATGCGCTGCACCCCCGGGTACGGTACGCCTTTCTTGACCAATGCGGAACATGGATTTTACGGCCATGGCCGCCAAGCTTCGTTGGGCGTTTACGGATAGGAGGCGTATGCTGGCAATTGTCGGGAAGCTCCTGGCCGGAGCTCTCGGTGACCGCAGCTCAGCCGGGCCAAGGAGATAGTTCAATGACCGCACCGATTGTCCTGATCGGGATCCTGGTCTTGCTGCTGCTGTTGGCGTTGTCCAGCATCCGGATCGCCAAGGAGTACGAGAGAGGGGTGGTCTTCCGGCTTGGCCGCCTGATCGACCTCAAGGGTCCAGGGCTTTTCCTCATCTTTCCCCTCGGGGTGGACCGGCTGACCAAGGTCGATCTGCGCGTGATCACGCTCGAGGTCCCGCCTCAGGAGGTCATCACCTCCGACAACGTGACCGTCAAGGTCAACGCGGTGATCTTCTTCCAGGTCCTCGACCCCAGGGCCGCCATCACCCGCGTCTTCAACTTTGGCCAGGCCACCTCGCAGATCGCCCAGACCACGCTGCGGGCCGTGCTCGGCCAGTCCAGCCTGGACGAGCTGCTGAGCAGCCGCGACGTCATCAACCAGAAGCTGCAGGCCATCATCGACAGCCAGACCGAGCCCTGGGGCGTCAAAGTGAGCGCCGTCGAGGTCAAGGATGCTGAACTTGCCCCCACCATGGTGCGGGCGCTGGCCCGGCAAGCTGAGGCAGAGCGCGAGAAGCGAGCCAAGATCATCGCCACCGAGGGCGAGTTCCAGGCAGCCCAGACCCTCGCGAACGCCGCCCAGGTCATCTCGACGCAGCCTGCGGCTCTGGCACTGCGCT
>DASWQQ010000216.1:0-2970 GCA_036403615.1 Candidatus Dormiibacterota bacterium
TCAGGCTGCTGCTACTCGTCGGCATGGGCGGCTTCATGCTGATTGCGCTCTCAATCCCGACCGCCTTCAGCGGCGGGGGAGTTATTTTCGGCATCGGCTACATGGTCGTGACGCTTGTGCATACGGGCCTCTTCCTGCGGAGCTCGCAGCAGAGCGTATTCAAAGCCGTTGGCAGGCTTGGGCCCTTCAACGCCGTCAGCGCCGCGCTGCTGCTGTTTGCCGGCTTTACCCCGACCGGGCTCAGGATCGCCCTCTTCACAGCAGGATTCATCCTGCACTGGATCACTCCCTACCTGAGCGGCACGGCCGGCTTTCGAATCCGCTCCGGTCACTTCGTCGAGCGTCACGGCCTGATTCTGTTGATCGCTCTCGGCGAATCGGTAGTCGCCGTGGGCATCGGCCTCACCCCGATTGGGCTCCCTACGGGCCGGATACTTACCGCCCTGCTCGGCCTGGCACTGACTGCAGGCCTCTGGTGGCTTTACTTCAGCGGTGAGGACGAGCGGGCTCAAAGCGCGATGGAAGCTGCGCCCGAGGCACGCCGGCCGGGCCTTGCTCTCAATGCGTTCGGCTATGTCTTCTTGATGACGCTTGGGGCCATCGTATTGGTCGCGGCGGGCCTGAAGCTGGCGGTCGTTCATTACGACGAGCCTGCGAGCAACGCAGCCGCCCTCTTCCTCGCCGTCGGCGTCGGCCTCTATGCCCTCAGCCTGGCGTGGTTCCGGCGGGTTTTGCGGAGCGGACCATTGACCGTACGCCTGGCGCTGGCTGGAGCAGCCCTGCCAACCGCGGCCGTCGGAATCAAGCTCACCTCTCTGGCGCAATTGATTACGCTGGTCCTCACCGTGACGCTGGCGGCTGCAGCTGAGTCCAGGGCGGCAAGATGACAGGCTGGACGTTTCTTTGTGGCAGGCTCGATAGGCAGTCCTGATCTATCATTTTTGGATGGAGTTCGTAACCCTCGTCCAGATCCGTCCGCGGGCCAACAGCGGGCCGACGGCTCGCCAGCCGGACACCCGGGCCATCGAGTGGCAGCAGTTGGAGAAACAGATCACCCTGGTCGGCGGCAAGGTGATGCAAATCTTCAATGTCATGGGCAACGAGTACGACCTGCTCATCCTGGGTGAAGCAAAGGATCCCAAGACCCTCCACCGGATCGACGCCATCTGTAAGCGGGAGGGCTACCCCGCCAAAACCCACCCGGCGATCCCAGCAGCCGAGTACACCCAGCTGGTCGAGGAGACCAACGCCATCCTCAACGACCGTTTACCACGCCGCACCAGGCGCCGAGAGGAGGAGCGGGAGGCCTGACCGGCGGTCAGGAGACTAGCCGACGGTGACCAGGTTATGCATAACCAGCACGCCGGGAACGCGCCCGGCGGCGGTCTCGATTCGTTGGAGCGCCTGCCGGTCACGCACCTGTCCGACGATGTCGACCTGACCGAGGACTGATCTGACCTCGACGCCCGCCCCGGACGCACCGAGGTCCCGGCCGATTGCCTCCCGCACGGCGGCCACCAGGTCTTCATCGGTTCGCATACCTCGGTCCACGGCAATCACGCCTGGCACCGAGCGGGCTATTTCGGCTGCCTTCTCGGCCTCGGCCTGGCTTCGCACGTACCCGGTCAGGAGCACACGCTGGCTATGCACCTGGACCCGCAGGGAACGGGCGAACGGCCGCACCGTCCTGTCCTCCTCGAGGCGCGCGACGACCTCTTCTTTTATCGATTGATCGGTTTTGAAGGGCTGCAGGGCCGACCATTGATTCGGCTTCAGGTCGGTGACGACCCGCTCGGGACCGGCCGCCTTCACGTTTTGAATCGGTACCAGGAATTGGCTGTCGGAGCGCCGGCGGTCGGTAACGATCAGGCCGCGAACCAGGCCGGTGTCTGAATCGAAGCAGACCAGCCGGAGTTTGCCAAGGCGCCTGCCGCCGCTGAGCACGGCGGCGCCGCCGTGGAAGCTGACGACTGGTTGCTTTCCACCCGCTTCACTCTGAGCCCATGGCTCCCTGATCTGCAACGTCCGTCCATCTGCAGATTCGATCGCGCCCGCGGGGACACGCTCGCCTTCGATCATGCCTCGCGCGCTCGCCAGCGTCACCGCCTCCAACCTTCCGGTTGCGGCAGCGACCAGGACGGACTCGACCCGACCACGGTAGTTGCCCATCGCCTCGACCTCGCCCCCCAGCGGAATCGCCTGGCCGCAGCCGGTGCTCCCGGCACTTGCTGACCCCGTGAGCACCAGAGGCACGGTGCCGCCGCCAGGTCGCAGAGATAGGAGCAGGCCGGCAACCACGATCACCAGCACATAGCCGCCCATGAAGATGACGGCGGCGGCATTGAGGTCCATGACTTCAAGGATTATGCCGGAGCCACCCGGCTAGCGGACGGTCAACCGTTAGGCTGTGCGGTTGTGATGGGCGCCCTCCGCCGGATCGATGCCTTTGACCGCAGGCTTTTCCGTCTCCTGACCAAGCGCGAACAGGCGTTGATGGACCGCGGGCTGAAGAGCGTGACGACCACAGCCAATCGGTCCGTGCTCTGGCTGTCGATCGCCGGCATCCTGGCGATCGTCGGTGGAGACCGGGGACGACGTGCGGCGCTACGCGGCGTGCTTGCCATCTCGCTTACCTCGACGCTGGTCAACCTACCATTGAAATACCTGGCACGCCGCGGCAGGCCGGAGCGCCGGCGCGGAGATCGCCCGCCGATAGTGCCGATCCCCGGCTCGTTTTCCTTTCCCTCCGGTCACTCGGCCTCGGCGTTTGCATTCACCACGGCCGTCGCGCGCGAGGACCCTCGCTGGCTGGTGCTTATCCTGCCGCTGGCGAGCGCGGTCGCCTACTCGCGGGTGCATCTCCGCGTTCACTATCCCTTCGATGTACTGGCGGGGGCGACTATCGGTACGGTGATGGGGCTTTCAGCTGATGCTTTGATCAAGGCCGGGCAGGAATGGAGGGACGCGCGG
>DASWQQ010000217.1:0-3011 GCA_036403615.1 Candidatus Dormiibacterota bacterium
GCTGAGGAGGTTCAGCTTGATTGCCGGCGGGAGCTGATCGGAGTTGGGCTGGAAGGATTGGAGGTCCAAATCATCCCCCTCGCCGCCGCAGGTCGCGCACAGCTCCGATCCGTGACGCTTGAGCTATCACTCGACTTAGAAAAGGGGCCGCCCCTAAGAGCGGCCCAAGTCTAGGGAGGAAACGCCCAAGGAGGGCAGCACCATCGAGATGGTGCGGTGCAGAATTTAAGGTGCGGTGCACCATCAGACAAGCTCAAACAATGAGCACTGTGTCGCGCCTCTGCGCAGAGCTCTAGACTTAGGTCCAGCGGGTAGCGACCGGAATCGGGATCGTCTCGCGCGAGAACACGCGCTGCGTGTGAGCAGTTCGGCCGAGGATGCCAGATTGCGCTATCCGAAACGTGGCGTGCAAATTGCTCAGTCGGATGAGCCATGCCCACCGACTACGATCCCGGGCTTCCCGTGAAGCGGGCTAAGCTCGAACGCCAGCATGCCCACATGCACTGCCTGCTCACCATCATAGTGGGGCTGGCTTTCGCCATAGGCGTCATCGTTATGCTGGAGTTCCTGGTCTCAAGTCAGGGAAGCGCCCTGGCGAACATCCTGCCCGGTGCTGAGCCGGAGAGCGGCGCGGACCTGAACGCCGCGTTGAGGCTACCCTAGGCCCAACGCGCGCGCGACAGCAGCGGCCAGCTTGACCTCGCACCAGCAATCGCTGGCGCTTCCATGATGAACCTGGCCCATAGTGCCCCCCGCCATTCATGAAAAGAGTGCACCATCAAAACCCGGGATCAAACATCCTAGGTTCTCTGAGGGTCTTGCGCCATCAGAAGCGGGCCATCGCAACCTCTGGGCGGTAATGTCTGGCAGCCGCGATCCCAACTGCGAGGAAGAAGACGAGGGTTGCGCCTTGCGCGATCAGAAACGGCAGCTCGGACCCAGTCGGAGCGAGACCGTTCAGGAATGCAATCTTCTGGAAGGCTTGCACCACGCCGACGAAGACGAGCAAGTAGAGGCTCGCGACCATTCCGGCCGCATATATCCAGCGCCACGCCTGCGCGACTTGAAAGCGGTAGAAGGCCACCAGGACGATCGCCAGGATCACCAGCGCGAGCACGCCGACGACCTGGGCCGGCGTGATGCCCTTCAAGGGGAAAAAGAAGCCGGTCACGCTCGTGACGACAGCGGTAACGAGAAACAGCTTCGCCCAGAACCGGAACGTTCCGCTTCGGAGCATATCGACGATCGCAATGGCTCCCGCCACGATCGCGACAAGGCTGATTGCCGTGTGGAATACCGTGATCGCCGTGAGGTAGCTCATTTGGTCCTCCTGTGGGCGAGATTTCCACGCCCATCCTTGCCGCCCCCGACCGATCAGCCTTGAGCCTTGATAAACGAGAGGAGATCGCCGTTGATCTGCTCGGCATGCGTTGTCGGCATTCCGTGCGGAAGGCCAGGGTAAGCCTTGAACATCGAGCCCTTCACCAGCGCGTGTGACAAAGGCCCGGAATTAGCGAACGGGACGATCTGATCATCCTCGCCGTGCATGATGAGCGTCGGCACGTCGATCGCCTTGAGGTCATCGGAGAAGTCGGTCTCCGAAAAAGCTTTGATACATTCGTATTGGGACAGCGCGCCGCCCATCATGCCCTGGCGCTACCAGTTCCGCCGTACGCCCTCCGACACCTTCGCCCCCGGCCTGTTGTAGCCATAGAACGGCAGCGTAATGTCGACGTAGAATTGAGCGCGTCGAACGCCGTTCCCTTGCGGATCCCATCGAACACCTCGACGGGAAGACCGCCTGGGTTTTTGTCGCTTTTCAACATCACCGGGGGGACCGCGCTGATCAGGACTGCTTTGGCGACCCTACCGGCGCCGTGCCGGGCCACGTAGCGCGCCACCTCGCCCCCACCTGTGGAATGGCCGACGTGGATTGCGTCACGCAGGTCGAGAGCAGCCGCGAGTTCCGCGACGTCGGCCGCGTAGGTGTCCATATCATTGCCCGTCGTTGTCTGGCCCGAGCGGCCGTGACCACGCCGGTCATGCGCGACGACGCGATAGCCTTGCTGGAGGAAGAACATCATCTGGCCATCCCAGTCGTCCGCGCTGAGTGGCCACCCGTGGTGGAAGACGACCGCCTGTCCCGTGCCCCAGTCCTTGTAGAAGATCTCGGTGCCGTCCTTCGTGCTGATCGTGGGCACAGCCATCGCTCCTGAACGTTGCCGAGTAGAACACGCCGACTTCAGCAGCGCTTGCTCAATCTAGCGCTCAGGCTGCTCCCGTTTCGCCGCACTCCGCAAGAGGCACGCCAGCCCGGGCACGGCTCGCGTAACCCAGCTGACCAGAGCCCCTCTGGCATGGTCGCACGGCATACCTGGTTCCATACAGCTCTCGGGGCCGTGACGTTTGCTCCAAAGCGGAAGGATGGTTCCAAATTCGGCTGTTCTGCTTTGGGCCCATCCCTAGCGGTTGGGCTACGAGCCGCCTTTCCGACGCGCTTTGCGCACGTGCACAGCTTGGATTTCCTGATGAAGCAGACACTCCGTTTTTTGCCTTCGAATGCAGGTACCAGCCGGTGCTTGGTGCGCTGCTTGTCGTCGCTCGAGTTGGGCTTATCCACCCACGCCCCGCCTCTCAGCGCACGTCCGCTTTGGAGAACCAGCCGATCTCGCGTGAATGGCCGAGATGGGCGCGAAGCGGCTGTACGACGGGAGCACGATGAATGTCCTGTCTAGGCTCGACAGCGGACACCCATGTGAGCGCTCCGACATCGCTTCTGACGACGTGGTCTGGCCGACGGTCGGTCTCCTTTCGGGCGGGCGAGGCGGGAAAGCGGACCCGCCGTTTACCAGAGGGTCGGATGCGGCAACTCCGCGACCTTTGCGACCAACACGGGCTACTTCTCATCTCCGACGAGGTTCAGACCGGTGTGGCCGCACGGGCAAGCTGTTCGCGTACGAGTGGACGGACGCGGTGCCCGACATCATGACCGTCGCGAAACGCATTGGCGG
>DASWQQ010000218.1:0-11645 GCA_036403615.1 Candidatus Dormiibacterota bacterium
ACCGGGTTGGGCGAACCGGCGTTGTCTGCGACATCAAGGGCAAGTTGCCAGGCCGCACCGTGCTGGTCCGGGCCGACATGGATGGGCTGCCGCTGACCGAGACCTCCGACCTACCCTTTCGTTCGCGTCGCGACGGCGTAATGCACGCCTGCGGTCACGATGTTCACATGGCGATCGCCCTCGAGCTGGCCGAGTGCCTTTCGGTGAATCGAGATCGCCTGCCTGGCACCGTGCGCTTCGCCTTTCAGCCGGCCGAGGAAGGAGCCGGCGGGGCGAAATTGATGATCGAAGAGGGCGTGCTCGATGGTGTCGACCGCGTCATCGGCCTGCATGTGTGGGCGAACCTGCCGGTCGGCCAGGTCTCGGTTCGCCCGGACGCGATGATGGCCAGCGCCGACTTCTTCACGCTGACGGTTCGCGGCAAGGGTGGGCACGGCGCGCTACCCGAAACGACAGTCGACGCCGTCGTCATCGCCGCCCAGATCGTGGCCGCCCTGCAGACGCTCGCCAGCCGCGAGACCTCACCCAGGGCCCCGGTGGTTGTGACGCTGGGAAGCATCCACGGAGGCAGCGCCCACAACATCATCGCCGGGGAGGTGATGATCCAGGGCACACTGCGTACTTTTGACGACGAGCTGCGCCGGCGGTTGCTGGCTCGGATCGAGGAGCTGGCTTCCGGCGTCGCCCGGGCGTTTCGGGGATCGTGCGAGTACCGGCTGGACAGCGCCACCCCGCCGACCGTCAATGATCCAGCCACCTCGAAGCTGGTGGCGGAGGCGGCCGGCTCGGTGATCGGCGAAAGGAACGTCGTCCCGCACGAGCCGCTCATGGTCGGCGAGGACTTCGCCTACTTCTTACTCGAGCGGCCCGGCTGCTTCTTTCTGCTCGGTGGGGCGCCGGACGGGCCGCCCGTCGTGCACCACACGCCCGAATTTCGTATTGACGAACGATGCCTGCCAGTAGGCCTCCGGGTGATGACGGCAGCCGTCCTGCGCCTGCTCGAGGCTGACTAGAAGCGGGGCCGCCGAAGGCTGGGGCGCACGCTGTAACCGATCAGGATCAGGCTGAGGAGCAGGGCGGCCAGCATGCTACCCCAGTTGAGTGGGAAGCCGGCGACCGCCGCCAGCAGGCCAAGTGCCGAGCCGAGCAACGTCACCATCCCGAGGAGGCGCACCACCCGGTTGAAGGGGCTCCTGTAGGGGACGACGATCCGGGGCTTGGACTGGATACGATCGGTTGTAGCGCGTTCCGCGATGTTCTCAGCCAACTCCGCGGGTATAACGAAGGGCGGAGACGTCTCCCGTGACGCGCCCGTTACAGTCGTCTGCCGGGGACATGACATCGGGCCCCCGGGACGGGAGCCGTATGGCACCTATAATTTCCGCTTGATGCCCACCGCCATCAGCGAGGCGCGCACGGTCGAGCAGGCGATGTCGTCGCAGTTTGCCTTCTGCTTCCCCAACACAAGCCTGGCGCAGGCGGCCAGGATGATGGCACAGAACCGGGTCTACGAACTTCCCGTCATCGTGGATCAGCGGTCGCTAGGGTACGTCTCCTACCTCGACATCCTCCAGCGCTACGTCAAAGCTCGGCTGGGGGTCCGGGTCGCCGACGTCATCCGGACGCCACTACCCGAGGTTCGTCCCGACGCGCCGCTGGAGCAGGCGGTCCGGCTGCTCCAAGAGACGGGGCGCCAGCTTGTCCTGGTGACGACCCAGACCGGTATGCCGGTTGGAGCCCTGACCCTGCGGGACCTGAGCCGCGCCATGAGCGTCCGCTGATGCCGACCCTCAGCAAGCTGCTGCAGCCGATCGCTGCGACCTGTACTGCCGACACAGCCGCCCGCGCGGCGCTCCAGCAACTCGTCTCCTCCGGAGCCGATGCCTTGCTGGTGCTCCGTGACGGTGTCCCGGTCGGCCTCTTTTCCCATCGTGAGGCGCTGGCCCTTTTCGGGGATGGAAGCGGTCCTGTTGAGAAGTTCATGCGCCGGCCCTTGCCGGGGCGCAACCTGGCCGATTCGATGGAATCGGGGGCGGACATCATGGTCCGCGAGGACACCCCAGCCCTCCTCTTGAGTGAGGACGAAGGGGGGCTCTTCAGGAAGACGTCGCATACAGTCGGGATGGTCAGCGCGACCGACATCCTCACCGAGATCGGTAAGACCACCACTGATACGGCATCGAACAAGGTATTCACCGGTCGCATGGACCTGGGTCTCAACGTGCCGGTCTCACCCTGCCAGCGCGCCTGCCCGATCCACCAGGACATCGCAACCTACGTCGACTACGTTTCCCAGGGTCGTTACCTCGATTCCTGGTTGGTCATTCACGAGACCAATCCCTTCCCCTCGATGCTCGGCCGCCTCTGCAACCATCCGTGTGAGACGGACTGCAAGCGAGGCTGGGTGCAGGGGCCGGAGAACGCCGTTTCAATCAAGTCGCTGAAGCGCTTTGCCACCGACTACGCCTGGGCCCGGCGCATGAAGATCGATTACAAGCGGGCTCCGGAGAACGGCAAGCGGATCGCGGTGGTGGGCTCCGGCCCGGCCGGCCTGACCGCCGCCCAGGACCTACGCCTGATGGGCTATGCCGTCGACCTCTACGAGCGCGAGAAGAAGCTGGGGGGCCTGCTCTCGGCGAGCATTCCTCACTTCCGCTTCGAGATGGAGCAGCTGCTCTGGGAAATCGAAATGATCGTCGCCACCGGGGTCAACGTCCTGCTCGAGAAGAACGTCGGCAAGGACATCAAGGTGGAACAGCTGCTCAACGATTACGACGCCGTCTTCATCTCGGTAGGCATGATGACCGGCCGTATCCTCCCGGTGCCCGGCTCAGATCTCCCCGAGGTGATCTCGGCCATGGAGTTCCTTCGGATCCGGTCCTACGACGTGATTCCTGAAAACTTTCCGCGCGGCGACGACGTCGTCGTAATCGGCGGTGGAGCCGTTGCCACCGATGCCGCCCAGACCTCGATCAAGAGTGGAGCGCGAAAGGCATGGATGGTCTCGATCGAGCCGGCGGACCGGTTGCCGGCCTTCGGCAACGAGCTGGTCGAGGCGCGCGAGATCGGACTGCAACTCCACACTGGCGTGATCGTCAACGCCATCAAGGCCGACGAACGGGGCCATGTCAACGGCGTCGAGTTCATCAGGGTGGATGAGAAGAAGCTCGAGTTCGACCCGGAGAGCGGCAAGCTGCTGATCAGCACGGTTCAGAAGCTGCCCGGAAGTGAGCACGTAATCCCCTGTCGCTACGCCATCTTTGCTTCTGGCCAGATCATGGACTTCCCCCAGGACCAGGGCGTTCCGCTGACGCCTCGCAAGTTGATCCAGGCAGACACCGGCGGCCATACCGGGGTCGCCAAGCTCTTCGCGGGTGGTGACTGCGTGGAAGGTCCGTCCTTCATCGTCAACGCGGTCGCCTGGGGGCATCGCGTCGCTCGTTCTATCAACGAGTACCTGGGGGCCTCCGTCCCCAGGGACGCAATGCCCCTGACGGTGATCGAGGCCACCGACGACCACCGTGAAGCCGACTACTATCCGCGCGAGGAGCCGCCCATCCTGCCGGCCGAGAAGAGGATGGATATGAGCCCGGTCGAGCTTCCATGGAACGACGAGCAGGCCATAACGGCAGCCCTGCGCTGCTTCCAGTGCGACACGGTGCACCACGTCGACGAGTCGACCTGCATCCTTTGTGGCGCCTGCGACGATGTCTGCCCGGAGAAAGCGCTCGACGTGGTCGTCTCCGGCGAAAATCGAGACACCTCGAGTGGCGGATTCGTGGAGATTTGCAACACCGTGCTGGGTGAGGAGTTCGGGGGCAAGGCGGGAAAAATCATGGTCAACTACGACCGCTGCACAAACTGCCGGATCTGTGAGGACCATTGTCCGGTCAACTGCATCACCTTCCAAAGGGTTCGCTTCCGGGATGACACCATGCAAATGATCCCCCTGACGCCGGTCAAGTCGCCGGTCAAGCTGGGCGCCTGATGGCACGCGCCTCTGTGAGTGAAGGCGTGGCGACACGAACCACGGAGGCAGGCGCGAGGTCTCCGCTGACCGTGTGGCGGCTGCTACCGCTCGCCTTTTACCTGCTCGCTTTTCTGCTGATTCGAGGTGACCTGGCCCGTCTGCCCGGCGCCGTGGCGGACTTTTCACTGCACCTTTATTTCGGGGCCATGCTGCTTTACCTCGGAGGCATGTTCTTCTTCTTCGCTTACTTCGCTTACCGCCGTGAGAGCCTGCGCTGGCTCGGCCTGGTCCTCGTGCTACCGGGTGCGGCAGTCCACCTGGCCGCCATCATCAGCCGCGGCTTCGCCGACGGCCACTACCCGCTGGCCAACATGTACGAGTACTCGTCGATGTGCGCGCTGGTGGCAGTGACGGTTTTTCTGCTGATGACGGTGCGCTGGCCGGTCGCCTCGCTGGGTGGCGGCGTCGCCCTCTTCGTGGTGGTGGCCCTGATGGGGATCGGGTTTGGCCTTTATCAGTCACCCGAGCCGCTGGTGCCGGCCCTGCAGAGCTACTGGCTGAAGATCCACGTCAGCAGCATGATGGCCTCATCCGGCATCCTCGTTTCCAGCTTCGTCTTTGCCGGACTCTACCTGCTCAAGGATCGAAGCGGAAGTGTGCGCTCCTGGCTGCATGGTTCGGCGGTCGCCGCGCGGCTGCCGTCGCTGGAAACGCTCGATCGCCTGACCTTCCGAGCCATCCTGCTCGGCTTTCCCATCTGGACCTTCGGCACGATGGCGGGGGCGATCTGGGGCGAGCACGCCTGGGGACGCTGGTGGGGTTGGGATCCGAAGGAAACGTGGGCCGCGATCACCTGGATGGTCTACGCCATCTACCTGCACGCCCACGGGCTTCGCGCCTGGCGGGGGCGTCGGACGGCGTTGATCGCGACCGCCGGCTTCATCTCCATCATGGTGACGCTCTACGCGGTCAACCTGTGGATCGTCGGACTGCACAGTTACGCGAAGGGCGCAGGCTAAGCTGGCACAACTGATCGAAGCCTCCCTGGTGGATAGCGTGATCAAGCGCGCCCTGCGATCGGGCGCCGATTTCGTCGAGCTCTTCGTCGAGCGCAAGCGCAACCAGGCGATCAGTGTCGAAGAGGGCAAGGTCCAGCGTGTCAATTCCGGCAATGACCACGGTGCCGGACTGCGGATCATCCATGGCGGAACCGTCAGTTACATCTATACCGAGGATCTTTCCGAGGACGGCCTGCTGAAGACGGCCGACCTGGCCGCCTCCATCGGTCGCCGCGGCGGCGGAAGGCTCTCGCTGACCCAGGTTGAGGGGACGCCGCACCGCCCGCAGCCGATCGAAGTCGCCCCGGACACGGTCGGGCCGGAGGCGAAGATTGAGCTGTTGCTGGAAGCCGATCACGCTGCCCGCGATGTCGACGGCAGGATCAAGCAGGTCGGGGTCGGCTATGGCCAGAGCGCCCAGGAGATCCTGGTCGCCAACTCGGAAGGCCTACGGAACGGGGATTCCAGGACGCGCATCCGGCTGATGATCCATGCCGTGGCGGAGCGCAATGGCGAGATCCAGACCGCGATGGAGGCGCCCGGCGCCCAGCGGGGCTTCGAGTTCTTCGATGAGAACTCGCCCGCCACCTACGCCCGCGCGGCGGCGGAGCGCGCCATAGCCTTGCTCGATGCCGGGCCATCCCCGGCCGGGACGATGGCGGTGGTGATCGGTAACGAGTTCGGCGGGGTTCTCTTCCACGAGGCGTGCGGCCATGGTCTGGAAGCGGATTTCGTGGGGAAGGGGTCTACCGTCTTCACGGGAAAGATCGGACAGGCGGTCGCGAGCCCGATCGTCACTGCCATCGATGACGGGACCATGCCCAGTCGCTGGGGCACGCTGGCGGTCGACGATGAGGGCGTCCCAACCAGGAGAAACGTGCTGATCCAGGACGGCATCCTGGTGAGCTACATGTACGACCGGCTGCGGGCCGGCCAGCAGAGCCACGCTCCCACCGGCAACGGGCGGCGCCAGTCCTACCAGCACCTGCCGATTCCCCGTATGACCAACACCTACATCGCTGCCGGCGCCCATTCGGTGGAGGACATCATCGCCGCTACACCGCGCGGCCTCTACGCGAAGAAACTGGGTGCCGGCCAGGTCGACGTCACAAGCGGCGACTTCGTCTTCGCGGTTACGGAGGGATACCTGATCGAGGGCGGTAAGGTGGGACGGCCCGTGCGTGGCGCCACCATCGTCGGTAACGGCCCCCGCGCTCTGCACAAGATCGATATGGTTGGAAACGACCTCAAGCTCGCTCCCGGTACCTGTGGAAAGGAAGGCCAGGGCGTGCCGGTATCGGTTGGCCAGCCGACCATCCGCATCAGCGAGCTGACGGTTGGCGGCACCGGCGTTGTCCCCGGCGGCGCGATGCGTCAGTGAAGCCTGCCGCCGAACGAGTCCTCACCCGGGCGAGGCAGCGTGGAGCGGAGGAGGCCGAGGTCTACCTTTCGAGCGGCACGGAGTTCACGGTCAAGGTGTACCAGCGCGAGATCGAGTCCCTGGTCTCCGCAGAGAGCCGCGGCGTCGGCCTACGGACGCTCCGCGAACATCGGGTTGGATTCGCCTATACCTCCGACATGGCTGACGAGTCGCTCGACAGCCTCGTCGACGAGGCGCTCGAGAACGGGCGCTACAACCACCCCGACGAAGCCAACGTGCTTCCGGATACGCGCCCGTTTGAGCCTCTGGCCGGCCTCTACTCGCCGGCTCTCGGCCGGGTCGACCCGCAGAAAAAGATCGACTTCGCGCTCGAGATGGAGAGGCGAGCCATCTCTTTGGATTCGAGGGTCAGGCGCGTCAGCGAGGCGGTTTACAGCGATGGCTCGGGCGAGGTCGAGATCTTCAACAGTCGGGGGCTCGAGGCCGGCTACCAGAGGAGCGTCGCCTACGGGGTGCTGGAAACGATCGCCGAGCAGGACTCGGAGATGCAGTCGGGATTTGCCTTTACTCATGGACGTGACATGGATGCGCTCGAGATCGAGGCGGTCGTACGGGAAGCGGTTGAAAACGCCGCCGGGCTGCTGGGCGCAGCCCGGGTTCCGACCGCCAGCGTCCCGGTCGTTTTACACCCCCATGCCGCCGCCATGATCCTGGGGATACTCTCCAGCTCGTTCTCGGGGGATGCGGTCCTCAAGGGCCGCTCGCTACTGGCGGGTCGGGTCGGGCAGTCGGTGGCCAGCGAGCTGGTCACGATCACTGACGATGCCAGGCTGCCCGACGGCCTTGCGAGCCGTCCCTTCGATGGCGAGGGTGTTCCGGCGCAGACCAACGAGCTGATCCAGGCCGGTGTGTTGCGTTCCTACCTGCACAACACATATACGGCAAAACGCAGCGGCGAGCGATCGACCGCGAGCGCGGTCCGCTCCTACAAAAGCGTTCCCGAAGTCGGGGTAACAAATCTTGTCCTGACTCCCGGACAGCTGAGTCGCGAGGCCTTGATCGCCCGGGTTGACAATGGCCTGCACGTTTCTCAGTTGCACGGCCTCAATACCGTCAACCCGGTATCGGGCGAATTCTCCCTCGGCATAACCGGCCACTGGATCGAGAATGGGCGGCTGACCCGCCCGGTGCGGGAACTTACAGTTGCCGGGAACGTGATCGACCTGCTCAAGCGAGTCGTGGCCGTCGCGGACGATCTACGCTTCATTTTTGCCGGCGGATTCGTCGGCAGCCCAACCGTGCTTATCGAGGAGCTTCCCGTCGGCGGTACCTAGTCGAAGAGGCGTCGCCCAGCCTGTGATCCTGATGGCGATCCTCTGGCTCGTCGGGATAAATCTCCGGACCGTAATCCTTGGAGTGCCACCAACCCTTCCGACCCTCCACCGGGCCCTTGGTCTTTCCTACAGTGCCGGCGGACTCCTTACCTCCGTCCCGGTGCTGGTGATGGCGGCCGGCGCGATCCCCGGCGCCTTCCTCATCAGCCGGATCGGCGCGCGAGGGGCCATCAGCGCCGGGCTTATGCTCCTGACAGCAGGCGCGGCCCTGCGTGGCGTCTCGACCAGCCCGCTCGTGCTTTTCGCATTCACGGTGCTCTTCTCCATCGGCATCGCCATCAGCCAGCCGGCCGTGCCGGCGCTAATCCAGGGCTGGTTTCCACAAAAGGTGGGGCGCGCCACTGCCATCTATTCCAACGGTCTGCTGATCGGCGAGGTGCTGGCGGCCACACTCACCCTGCCCCTCTTACTGGCCACCTTCGGCTGGCAGGTGGCGCTCGCCGCCTGGGCGGTACTCAGCGCCCTCGGGCTGGCGCTCTGGCTACTGCTGACCCCTGCCCTCAAGCGGACGCAGTCGGCTTCCGGATGGGTTCCGGACTGGCGCAACCGGACGGCGGTGCAACTCGCACTCTTGATGGGCGCCGCCAGCCTGGTTTATTTCGGCATGAATACCTGGATCCCCGACACGATGGAGGTGCGCCACGCCCATGGGCTCATTCCGTTGACCCTCGGCGTGCTCAATTTCAGCCAGCTTCCGGTAAGCGCCGGACTCGCGCTGGTGGCCGACCGACTGGTGGGGCGCCGCTGGCCCTATGTCGTCGCCGGATCGGGCTGCCTCCTCGGCGTCGTCGGTTACCTGCTGGCCCCGGCGGCGAGCGCTCCTCTCTGGGCCGCCCTCGCCGGTGCCGGCAGCAGCCTGGCATTCATCCTGAACCTGGGGCTACCGGCGCTCCTCGATCCCGCCCAGGTGGCGCGTACCACCGGGCTGATGTTCACGGTCGGCTACGGCTGCGCTTTCTTCGGCCCGGCGCTGGGTGGCGTCGGCTGGGACCTGAGCGGCAATTTCCAGCTGGCGCTGATCCCGATGGCGGTGGCCGCGCTCCTCATGCTGCTGATCGGCGGAACCTTTCCCCGGCTCAGCCTCAGCGGGTCAGAGATTCCGGCGGTGTCCGGATCAGCTCGCTAATGGCAAGCAGCCCGGCGCGGACGTCCCCCTGGTCGATGGCGATACGGCCCGCATGCATGGCGCGCGCCATGGCGATCACCTGGCCACTAAAAGTGAGATAGCTGGTCAGCATGCTGCCTCGCACGGCACGCACCTTGGCTTCGGTCAACCCGGCTTCGACCGCGCCGATCAGCCGCCCCGCCCGTCGTAGCAGCGGATAGGCGTTGTCCCTGACGAGCTTGACGCGGCGGAGATGGTGAAAGTACTCGACGTCCGGCTCGGGCGCGGAGCGCTCTGCGGCGAACCGTTCGGCGTGGGCGAGCAGGCGCAAGATCGCTTCGTAAACGGAGTCGAGACGGGCGGCTCCGGTTCGTTCCTGCGTGTGACCGTAATGCCAGAGGATCACGGTGTCGGCAAATGACAGGAAAACATTTCGGTAGAGCGTGTCTCCGCTGAGGGTGGAGGCGAGCGCGTTGCGCAACCCCGACCTGGCGTTCTTGAGCGCTGGACGCTCGAAGAGGTCGTCAACCAGTCCCGCCCATTGCGGCCTGGCGGCCAGGGAGGCAGTCGCCATAACCTGAAAAGCCGGCACCGAGGCCAGGCCCTCGATCTCGGCGGCAAGCTTGATCGTGTCACGGCCGCCGATCTCTAGCAGAGCGGCTCGCGCCTCCGCCACCGGAGCCTCTACCAGGGTGGGGCTCAGACCGCTTCCTCCAGCAACGGCCACTGGATTCGCTGACCCAGGCGCTCGAGGTAGCGCCCATCGATCTCAACCGTGGGCGCAATGTAGGCATCGCCGTTGAAGCCGTGGTAATCGGTGCCAACCGTCATCAGGAGGCCGTGCTCCCTGGCCAGTTCTTCGTAAACAGGAATCTGGTCGGGCCTGTGCCTGCGGGTATAGACCTCCAGTCCGTCGAGCAGCGGAAGTAGCGCCTTCATCATGGCCTGGTCTGGAACCACTCCCGGGTGCGCGTGCACGGCCAGGCCGCCGGCCTTGTGGATGGTGTCGATCGCCTCTTCAGGTGAAGGGATCGGTTGATAAAACGCCGCCGGCATGAAGTCGACTGCCTTGCGCACGCTCTCCCAGGCCTCCTTCTCGCTCATCAGGCGGTTCTGCAGGATGACCTTGAGCACCGCTCCCGGCATCACCATCGCCTTGTGCTCGTAGGCCTCGAGCCCGAGCTCACGGCCGATGCCCTGCTCGCGCAGCACCTCGATCCAGGCCTCCGCCTGGCGTCTCAGCACCCCCTGCGTGCGGCGGATCATCGCCATCAGCGCGCGGTCCTCGATGTCGACGCCGTGGCCCAGGATGTGACGCATCTGGTTGGGTGGGAAGGTGGTCACCTCGAGCGCCGGCAGGTAGGCCAGGCCGCGGCGGTGGGCGGCGGCCCGAGCCCGGGTGACGCCAAAAAAAGAGTCGTGGTCGGCCAGGGCCATAAGCTGCACCCCCTGATCGGCGGCCAGCTGGGCGACCTCATCGGGGTCGCGCCAACCGTCACTCACAGTGGAATGCAGGTGTAAATCGGCGAGCACGAGTCTAAGTCTAACGGGGGGTTGCCGAACTCAGGTCGAGGCTGTATTTCTCCCGGTGACGGATTTTCGCACCGGTCTCGTTGGGTAGAAGTAAGAGCAGGCAACCGGTTTTCACAACAGGTGGGTGATAAGAACGATGCTTGGGGAACTCGAACTCACGCGATTGATCGACGACAACGAATTCCCGGCCCGCGTGATCCAGACCGGAATCCTCTGGGTTGAGCTCGAGATCACGGACTTGAAGACCAGCGTCGTCCGCCGGGAGCGCATGTCCAAGTCCGCCTTTGCCGACCTGATCCTCGACTGGCGGGAGCGTCGTTCCCGCAACACCCGCCAGCTCGGGCCGGCCCTGCGCAAGATCGGCATCGCCGCCTAGGGAATCAGGACCAGCTTCCGGCCCGGCGAGCTCGCCTGCCGACGCCAGGCCTCCGGAGCTTGCTCCAGTGGGAGCGTTTCGTAGCTGACTTTGAGCCTGCCGGCAGCGGCGTGGCCGGCGATGGTCTGAAAGGCCCGCGCCTTGATCTCAAAGGGAACCGCGAAGTTGGTGTGCCCCAGGATGGTGAGCTGGCGTCCCCGGACGGCGCCCGAGGGCAGATTGATCTCCGGCGCGGCCGCCTGGCCCAGCTGTACCAGCCGGCCTCCCACCCTCAGCACCCTCAACGCGGCAAGCGCCGGCGGGCCCCAGAGAGGATCGATCACCAGGTCGAGCTCACCGGCGGCGGCCGTGGTGAAACGTTCGACCAGCTCCGCCTCGGCGCCGAGGTCGACGGCGGCGTCGGCTCCCAGTTCGACGGCGCGGCGCAGCCCCTCTGCGGACCGCCCGGCGGCGACCACGCGCCCGGCTCCGAGAAGCCTGGCTGCCTGGACCGCGATCATTCCCAGCACCCCGGTGGCGCCCAGTACCAGGACGGTCTCCCCGGCGCGAAGCTTTCCGCGCCATTCGACGGCGAGCCAGGCCGCCAGCGCCGGGATACCGAGGCAGGCGGCCACTGCGTCCGCCACCCCGTCGGGGACTTCGACCGTCATCGAAGCCTGTGCCAGGCTGCGTTCAGCGAGCGAGCCATGAGCACCTTCGGACTCGAAGTAGACACGCGTGCCGGGTCTTCCGCCGTCCCCTTCCAGCAGCCGGCCGACACCTTCGCGTCCCGGCACATACGGTATCGCGGGCGACGGCCCGTAGAAACGGCGATTCGCGATCGATAGA
>DASWQQ010000219.1:0-2441 GCA_036403615.1 Candidatus Dormiibacterota bacterium
GGAAGCGGCCGAGTGCGGGCTGGCCAGCCTTGCCATGGTCGCGAGCTATTTCGGCTACCAGACCGGGCTTGCCGATCTGCGCCGTCGCTACGGCATGTCGCTCAAGGGCGCGACGTTGAACGAGCTCATGCGGATTGCGGACGAGCTCGGTTTCGCCACCCGCCCGCTGCGCCTGGAGATCTCGGAACTCGGGCAGCTGCGGCTGCCCTGCATCCTGCACTGGGACCTCAACCACTTCGTCGTCCTCCAGAAGGTCGCGCACGGCAGCGCCGTCGTGCACGACCCCTCCAGCGGCATCCGGCGGATCAGCAAGGCGCAGCTGTCGCGTCATTTCACTGGCGTGGCGCTGGAACTCTACCCGACCGACCGCTTCGTTCCAGCCACGGCCCCGCCGCGCGTCCGCGCCCTGCGGCTGCTCGGTCGCACCGTCGGCGTGAAGCGGGCGCTGAGCAACCAGATCGTCCTGGCGCTCGCCATCGAGGTCTTCGCGATTGCGAGCCCGTTGTTTCTGCAGTGGGTGGTGGACCATGCACTCGTCGCCGCCGACCACGACCTCCTTCTCACGCTGGCGCTCGGCTTCTCGCTCCTGCTGCTGATCCAGACGGCCATCACGGCCATGCGCAGCTGGATGCTGATCGGGCTGAGCGCCACGCTCAGGATCCAGTCGCGCGCGAACCTGTTCAGCCACCTCATCAACCTGCCCGCCACCTTCTTCGAGAGCCGGCATCTCGGTGACGTGCAGTCCCGCTTCGCCTCGCAGGAGACCATTCTCCAGGTTGTCACGACCGAGTTGGTCGAGAGCATCATCGACGGGATCATGGCCGGGATCACGCTGCTGATCATGGTCCTGCTCGCGCCCGACCTTGCGGCCGTGACCGTGCTGGCGGCCGTGCTGTACGGGGGCTTGCGCTGGGGATCCTACACACCCCTGCGCGAGGCTTCGGCCGAGGCGATCGTCTGGTCGGCCCGGCGGGACAGCCACTTCCTCGAAACTCTGCGCGGCATCCGCACGATCAAGCTGTTCAACGGGCAGGAGGAGCGGCGCGCGCACTGGCTGAACCTGCTCGTCTCCGCGACCAACCGGCAACTCGTGACCGAGCGGCTCCGGTTCCTGTTCAAGACCGCGAACGGGCTGCTGTTCGGGTTTCTCAAGATCATCATCATCTGGCTCGGCTCGCGCCACATCATGGCCAACACCATGTCGGTCGGCCTGCTGCTCGCGTTCCTCCTGTACAAGGACCAGTTCATCGAGCGCATCGCCGAGCTCATCAACAAGCTGGTCGATCTGAAGATGCTCCGCCTTCACGCAGAACGCCTGGCCGATATTGCCCTGACAGAGCCGGAGCCACGCGGGGCCGCCCACCTGCGACCGGAAGGATACCCGCCGCAATCGATCGAGCTACGAAACGTGAGCTTCCGCTACGGGGAGCACGAGCCTTGGATCCTCGACAACGTCAGCCTTCGTATCGAGGCTGGAGAGTCGGTCGCCATTGTCGGGCCGTCCGGCGGCGGCAAGACGACACTCTTGAAGGTCCTCTCGGGCCTCGTGATCCCAGCCCACGGCGAGATCCTGGTCAACGGTGAGCCAATGAGCCGGGTCGGGCTCCAGAACTATCGCGCCATGCTAGGCGTCGTCATGCAGGACGATCAGCTGTTCGCTGGCTCGATTGCGGACAACATCAGCTTCTTTGCCGAGCAGCCCGATCTGCCGCGTGTCGTCGAATGCGCGGACTTGGCGGCCGTGCATTCTGACATCATCCAGATGCCAATGGGCTACAGCACGCTGATCGGGGATATGGGAACGGTGCTCTCCGGTGGTCAGAAGCAGCGCGTGCTGATCGCCCGCGCTCTATATCGCCGACCTGGCATCCTGCTGCTTGACGAGGCAACGAGCCATCTCGACGTGGATCGCGAGCGCGCCGTCAACGCGGCTCTGGCCGCCGCCTGCGTGACACGCATCGTGATCGCGCATCGGCCGGAGACCATCCGGGCGTCGGGTCGGATGATCACTCTATGCGACGGCAAGGTCTCCTCCCACCGCACGGACGGGGCGGCTGAGCTGCATCTGCCGCCGACGACGCCCCTCATTGTGCGGACTGCCGGTATTACGGCTTGATCGCCTCAACAGTGGTGCACGCCGCCGATACCTGCCGCCCCGGAGGACCATCCGCGGCAAGCTGGGCGGGTATGCCTAACGGCTGGTGAACGTCATCGCGTTTGCGTTTGCGACAAGCCCGCCTGTAGCCTCGGGGCTTCTCGCGGACTGGATGTTATGGAGCGTCATCCACGCCACCGGAGCCCTTGTACGGCATCCCCCACAGCACTCAGCGACGCAGAGGCGGGCCCGCAAGAGACAGGGTGGGTGCCCGCAATAGTACGGTTGAAGAACTTGGCGGACGATACAGGGTATGAATTACTGCAACTGATCTGATGCGGAGCGG
>DASWQQ010000220.1:0-5455 GCA_036403615.1 Candidatus Dormiibacterota bacterium
GCCGCCCTCGCGCGTGCCGTGGGTCAGCGGCTTGGTCTCAAGGACGATGCCCTGAGGTTCCTTGAATATGGTGCTCTCCTCCACGACATCGGGAAGATCGGCGTCCCCGGCTACATCCTCAACAAGCCCGGGCCGCTGGACGCGGAGGAGATGGCCATCATGCGCGAGCACCCGGTCATAGGTGAGCGCATTGTGGCATCGGTACCGTTCCTGGGCCGAGTCCGTCCGATCGTTCGAGCCGAGCACGAGCGTTGGGACGGAGGCGGGTACCCTGATCGGCTGAAGGGAGAGGAGATTCCCGTCGAAGCGCGAATCATCCACGCCTGCGACGCGTTCCAGGCGATGGCCAGCGATCGGGCTTACCGCCAGGCGCTGCCGCGCCCGCGCATCCTCGAAGAGTTGCGGAATAATTCCGGCCGGCAGTTCGATCCCCAGGTTGTAAGAGCCCTGCTGGAGGTCATTGAGTCGGGGGAGGTCTCGATCATCGGAACGGCAACCGAGGCGGAGCACCAGGACAAGCCCGTCCCGGCTCACGCATGGACCCAGCACCTGGACGCAATTCAACAGCTCGGTGCGCGTCTCGCCTGCGTCGTCGGTGTCCAGGAGATTTCGCAGACGCTTGGACAGGCAATCACCACGCTGCTTCCCTACGACCAGTGCCGGATCTACCTGCTCGAGGATGACGGTCTAACCCTAACCCCGGTTTACTTCGGCGGCACGGGGCGCACGGAGTACCGGGCCATCACTGCTGAAGGTCTTGCCCTCCAGATGGGAGAGGGGATCACGGGCTGGGTAGCGGAGACGAAGCACGGAGTGGTCGTTGGGGACACGGAGCATCATCCCAAGGCTGCCCAGATACCCGGTACGGCCGAAAGCGAGGAGTCGATGCTTGCGGTTCCAGTCATCTTCGAGGACAAACTGATCGGCGTCATCGTCGTCGTCAAGGTCGGGCTGCATCAGTATTCCGGCGATCACCTTCGCCTGCTCACGATTCTTGCCAACCAGGCAGCCGTCTCCATTTCCAACGCGAGATTGATCGAACGGCTCGCCTGGAGCGCGACCACCGACCCCCTCACCGGGCTTGCCAACCGGCGGGCTTTTGAGGGCCGCCTTGACGACCGCCTTGAGGACCGAGTTGCTCGGGGATCGATGGAGCCGTTTTCCGTCTTGATGCTGGACGTCGACGGCTTGAAGCAGGTCAATGACGCGGAGGGTCACGCGGCCGGAGACGCGGTGTTGGTCGCGGTTGCCCAGGTGCTCCGAGCCCATGTCCGCCACGCGGATGTCGTGACCCGCTGGGGCGGAGATGAGTTCGTACTCCTCATGGACGGACTCGATCGCCTTGGGGCGGTTTCGCTTGCGCGTCGCGTTGGTGGCACCCTCCTTGCGGGTGGAGACCACTCCCGGGCGATCTCGGTCTCGATTGGAACCGCTTGCTTTCCAGCTGACGGGTCGAGCCGTGATGCGCTGCTTGGTGCCGCGGATCGCTCCATGTACGCCGACAAGCGGCAGCGGGTCGCCTGAGCGCCTCTGCCTATTCCTTCTGGTAGGGCTGGCGGACCTCCTCCGGAAGTTCGTACCAGCTGACCCGGTCCCCGACTCGATCTCGCAGCCTCCATTTCAGGCTCTTGGGCTGGGCATCGATCCGTCCCCAGAGAGTGTCGAGGCGTTGGTTCAGCAGGGTGCCATCCACCTCGAGGCCGGCCGCCGCTGTTCGTACCTTTGCCGTGTTGATCTGGATGGTCCGATGCAAACCCCAGTCCTGGGAAAGAAGCCGTGCGAGGTAGTCGACATTGATCGTTTCGTCGTCGCTTTCGCCTACCGGGTGATCGAGCACAAGGGCGACCGTGTCGACAAGGTCTTTCAAGTTGACCTCGAACACCTGCAGCTTGCTGATCAACAGATCCGCCGGAGTCAAGCAGGGGTCATCGCCCCCGAGACGGCCTGCCAGCTCGATTACATGGCACATTCGCATCCGGTCGATGAAAATGTCCACCTGCCTGCCGTTGTGCGGGTCCAGGTAGAGAAGCCGCTGATGACCGTTCAGGGTATTGAAGCGCAGCTCGCCCTGGTAGCCAAGCGATTCCAGGAGTTTCTGGACGCCGGCACGTTGCCTTGCCGGGGCGACGAAGTCCAGATCACCATACTTACGCCGAAGCGGCGGCCGCTGGGCGCTGGCGGAGTGCAGATTTACCGCGACGCCACCCACCAGCTTGAGCGCCACCCCGGCCTCGGTTGCCGCCGAAGCTACCCGTTTACCCTCGGCGATAACATCTGGCAGGGGGGTGCTGGCGGCCACTCAGATCACGTTTCCTTGATGTCGATGATGATCGTTTTCAGGTCGGTCATCTGCTCGATCGCCCCGTGACCACCAACCCGTCCTATGCCGCTTTCCTTGCCCGCTCGGCCGCCAAAGGGAATGTGCGCCTCCCAGTAGTTGGAGGACTCGTTGACATTGACCCACCCGGTCTCCATGGCACGGGCGAAACGCAGCGCCCGATCGATATCCCGCGTATACACCGAGCCCAGCAGGCCGTAGGGTGAATCATTGGCGATGGCAAGGGCGTCAGCCTCGTCCTTGAATTGGATCAGCGGCGCGATCGGCCCGAATGTCTCTTCACGACTGACACGCATCTTTGGGTCAACGCCACGCAGCACGGTCGCCTCGTAGTACAGCCGCGTTGGGAAATTCGAGGCGCGGCGTCCGCCCGTGACGGCCTGGGCGCCATGCTCGAGGGCATCCCTTACGTGTTCGTCCATTTTTGCCGCGACCCCTTCATTGTTCAGCGGTCCCATCGTCGTCGACTCGTCGAATGGGTCGCCCAGCTTGATCGCTTTTACCGCGCTGGTGAGAGCCTCGGTGAACTCGGCCTCTATTCCTTTTTGAACCAGGATCCGCTCTCCCGCGGTGCAGCTTTGCCCGGCGCACAGAAAACAGCCGGTGACCGTGCCTTCTACCGCCCGCGCCACGTCCGCATCGTCAAAGATGACGATCGGACCATTGCCTCCCAGTTCCAACATGAGGTGCTTGCCCGCTGCGCGCCTGGCCACCGATCGGCCGGTTTCGGTCGAGCCGACGAAGCCTACGCCCGCGATCAGCGGGTGGCCGGCCACCTCGTCGCCGACAACCGATCCGGGCCCGGTCACCAGGTTCACCGCGCCGTCTGGCAGATCGGCCTCGGCCAGGCATTCCATCAGCTTTACCGAGATTGCCGAGGTTGAAGTCGCCGGGGCCCAGACCACCGTGTTGCCGCCGGCCAATGCCGGTGCGATCACTTCCGTTGCCATCGTCAGTGGCCAGTTCCAGGGGGTTATGACGCCGTAGACGCCGCGAGGCACACGTAGAGTGAAAACCAGCTTGTTCTTGCTCGCCGACGGGATCACGTTCGTTTCCAGTCGCTTGATGTCCTCCGCGGCGATTCGGAAGTACTCAATCGCCTCACCGACCTCGCCGACAGCCTCAGCCTTGTGCGGCTTGCCCTGATCGAGCGTGAGCCAGCGCGCCAGTTCCTCTCGACGCACTTCCATTGTGTCGGCGATCCGGTGAAGAAGCTGTGCCCGCTCAAAGGCGCCGAGCGATGCCATCGCCGCGCGTGCTCGGTGGGCTGCCTCGACGGCGCGGCTGGCGTCGGCCCGGGTGCCCTTCGGGATCTGTGCGATGACATCCCCCGATGCCGGGCTCGTTGCCTCGAATGCCTCACCGGCTTCGGAGGCGGTCCATTCGCCGCCGATGAACATCTTCAAGGTTTCGGTTCTGTCGGCGACCTTCATCTTCTTCTCCTGGTGCATGGTGCTGGGTTAGACGGCGGCGTGGAGGATCGCGTCTTTGCGGACTTCGATAAAGGCCTGGAGCTGCTCGTCGATACCCCCGTCCAGGCCGGGATCCTGATAATCCTTCAGGAGCTGCTTCCACTTCTCGGTGGCAACCCGGTCGGCTGTTCGCGAGCCCATTCGTTGCCAGCGGTCATAGTTCTCGGTCGACGAAATCATGGGTCGGTAGAAGCCGGTTCGGTAGTTCCGCATGGTGTGTTCAGAGCCGAGGTGGTGACCGCCGGGCCCAACTTCCCGGATTCCATCCATCGCCAGGCCCTCATCGTCGAACGGAATTCCCTTCTGCATCATCCATTCGAACATCCGCAGGCATTCGACGTCGATGATGAATTTCTCGTAGGACGCAAGCAGGGCGCTCTCCAGCCAGCCGGCCGCATGCAGCACGAAATGGACGCCGCCCAGCACCGTCGGCCACATGCACATCATCGACTCGTAGGCTGCCTGGGCATCGGGGCTCTTCGAGGAGGTCAGGGCGCCCCCGCCGCGGAACGGAATCCGGTAGTGTCGGGCCATCTGCGCGCTCGCCAGGATGCCCATCGCCGACTCCGGCGTACCGAACGCGGGGCTCCCTGACTGCATATCGACGTTGGTCAGAAAGGACCCGTAGATGCAGGGAGCGCCCGGCCGGATGAGCTGGATCAGAGCGATGCCGGCCAGCGCTTCCGCAGTCTGCTGGGCGATGGTCCCGGCCAATCCCATCGGGGACATGGCGCCGGCCATCAGGAAGGGTGTGGCGATTACGGGCTGATTGGCCGCGGCGTACTCCATCAGCGCGCCGAGCATGCGGTCGTCGTAGCGAAGCGGGCTGTTGACGTTTACCAGCGCCAGCAGCGCGGGGGTCTTCTCGATCTTGTCACGACCGCCGAAGACGATCGACGCCATCTCGATCGAGTCCCGTGCGTTCTCCTCCGAGATGACGCTGCCCATGAACGGCTTGTCGGTCCAGCGGAGATGGGAGTACACCATATCGAGGTGGCGGGTCTCCAGCGGAACGTTCTCGGGTTCCACGATGGTCCCGCCGGCGCAATGGATCTGGGGCGTGGCCTGCGCCATCTTGTCGAAGTTGTTGAAGTCCTCGATCGTCGGATTCCGGCGCCCTCTATCAAGGTCGGTGATGAACGGCGGACCATAGACCGGCGCAGTCACCATGAAGTCGCCGCCGATGGTGACGGTGTTCTTCGGATTGCGTGCCTGCACGTCGAACATGGCGGGGACCTTTCCGACCTGCTCCGCAATGAACGCCGCCTCGAAGCGAACGCGCTGCTCATCCACCTTCAGGCCTGCGGCGCGGAACGCATCGAGCGCGCGCGGATGCAGGAAGTCGACGCCGATTTCCTGCAGGATGAGCATCGCCTGGTCGTGGATCTTTGCGACCTGCTCCTCTGACAGGATGTCGTAGGGCTTAAACGGGTTCTTCCACATTGGTCAGCGACTCGCGTGGGCGAGGGTTTTGGCGACTTTTCGGTGGCGCCCCGCCTCGAAGGCGCGCGCATAGATCCTTTCGTAGTTTTTTGCGTCGACGTCGCGCGGGTTGCCGATGCTTTGAGAATCGGCCGCTGCCTTCTCCGCCAGCAGCGGGATCTCCTCCTCGGAGAAGCCCAGTTCGTTGAGTGACGGAATGTCG
>DASWQQ010000221.1:0-2147 GCA_036403615.1 Candidatus Dormiibacterota bacterium
GCGGTCGGGGGAGACCGAACCGCGGTGGCCGTCCAGGACACAGGCGAGGCCGTGGCCGCACTCCTGGCCGCGCTGAGCTGCGCGTATACGGCCAGGCGCTCCCACCGACGGCTGGCCAGAGGGTGGTGGTTGCTCGCGGCCGCGGCTGCGAGCTGGAGTCTTGGCGGCTGGATCTGGTGGACCTACGATCTCGTCCTCCGAATCGCGGTCCCCTATCCATCGTTCGCGGATATCAGCTACCTCGCAAGCGTGCCGTTGGCGGTGGCCGGGATCCTGGCGTTCCCGTCGACACCGCGAACCGCGGCGCACAGGTGGCGTGCCGTCACGGATGGTGGCACGGTTGCCGCAGCGGTGATCTTCGTCGGGTGGGCGCTTGGCCTGAGCACTTCGTACCTGGATACGCCCTTACCGCTGCTTTCCCGCATCGTGGTGGTGGCATACCCGGCGACCGACATATTGCTGATTGCGCTGCTCGCGCAGCTGCTGCTCCGGACGATCGGAGGATTGCGGTCTTCGGCGGCTTTGCTGCTGCTCGGATACGGGCTCATTTTCGTCGCGGACGGGTCATACACGTTCCTGTCCCTTCGGGGCTCGTACGGCCTCCTGGGAAGCCTGTACAACCTTGGTTGGGTCGCTGGGTTCCTCTGCTTTGCCCTGGCTCCGCGCTGGCCGGTCCGGGGAGCTCGGGCGGCAGTCGAAGACGACCCGGTGGACGTCTGGCAGCTTGCGGTTCCCTGGCTGGCGATTGGCGCGGTGATCCTGACGGTGATGTGGATGGGCATCACCGGGCAGGCGGCCGGCGCTGCCCTGGCGGTCATCGGAAGCGCCCTGGGTCTCTTCTTCCTCAGCAGCCAGGCCCTGGCCCTCAGGGACTCATTGACGCTGTTGGGCAAGAGCAGGCGAACAGAAGCCGACCTGCAGGCACGCACGGCGCTGCTGAACGAGGTCATCGGCCGAGCCCCTCTCGGGATCGCCCGGCTCGATGCGGATCTTCGCATCAAGGACTCCAACCCGCGGCTGAGTTCGATGCTCGCGATGCCCGCATCGAAGCTGATCGGCTCGTTGATCACCGACTTCATGACCGCGGAGGATCACAGGCAAGCAACCGAGAGGCAGGTGCGGTTTCGGAGCGGAGAGCTCGAAAGCATCGAGGTGGATGGCGAGATGGCCCGCGGCGACGGCACGAAGATCTGGGTCCATCGGAGCATCTCGACTGTTCGCAAACCCAATGGCGCCATCGACTACTTCCTCGTCATGTACGAGGACGCCACGGCCAGGCACGAGGTGGAGCAGGCCGCGCTCACGAACGTGGCCACCCTCGAGAAGCTGAACCAGCTGAAGAGCGAGTTCACGTCGATGGTCAGCCACGAGTTCCGCACGGCCCTGGTTGGAATCCAGGGCTACAGCGAGATGATGAGCACCGAAGAGCTGACCCCGGCCGAGGTGAAGCAGTTCTCGTCGGACATCAACTCGGATGCGCTCCGGCTGAACCGGATGATCACCGAGATGCTCGACCTCGACAGGATGGAGTCGGGCCGGATGACGCTTCACCTCGAGGCGATGAACCTGAACCACCTGGTCGAGGACGCTGCTGACCGGGCTCAGATGACAACTTCAATGCACAGGGTCACCACTGACCTGGATTCGAACCTGCCCCTGGTCGACGGCGATTCGGACCGCCTCACCCAGGTGATGAGCAACCTGCTCAGCAACGCGATCAAGTACTCGCCCGAGGGAGGCGAGGTGCTGGTGAAGACGAGACATGAAGACGGCAATGTGGCCGTGAGCGTCCGGGACCACGGCCAGGGGATCCCTCCGGAGTTCATCGGCCGCATCTTCGGTCGCTACGAGCGCTACGACATGGGCGGTAAGAACCAGGTTGGAGGCACAGGCCTCGGCCTGGCCATCGCCCAGCAGATTCTGCAGCTGCACAAGGGCCGGATCTGGGTCGAAAGCCAAACGGGCGAGGGCTCCGTTTTCCAGTTCACGATCCCGGCGGCCGCAGGCGCCGCCCCGCTGCCTGCAGCCTCGACCAAGGTTGAGCCGGCCGCCGCCTGAGCCGGCTCACCGCGTCCTTCAGCCGGGGGCTGCCCCCGTAGCCAAGCCGGTCAGTTCATCGCGCTAAGCAACGAAGACGCGAGCCGTGA
>DASWQQ010000222.1:0-1866 GCA_036403615.1 Candidatus Dormiibacterota bacterium
GACGAGGTGATTGCCGCCTGTGCATCGACCACATCGCGGCGATCGCCGGCGTGGCGCGCAGCACCGTGAAGAACGCCGTCCGGCAAGCCAGAACGCTCGGCCTCGTCACGGTCGAGGAGCGGGCACAGACCGCCTGGCGCAATCTCTCGAACGTGGTGCGGATCGTCTCCAGCGAGTGGCAGGCCTGGAACCGCCTGGCGCGCCGTCCCTCCCTTCAGGGGGGAGGGGTCAAATCCGTGACCAGCACGAATACTCAAGGTCTAGAACTCAGGGGAAAGAGGCCCGCGGAAGCCTCGAAGAAGCTGCCGGAACGGCAGGGGCACCGTCAACTTGATCGGCTATGGTCGCGACGAGGCATGCAGGACGGGCTGGACGCACTGACGGCTATGCCAAAGCGGCCACGCCGATGACCTCGGCCCAGGTCTGGAAGGCTTGGGTTCGGGCGGCTCGATACTGGACGGCGGGATGGTGATCGCGGCGGAGGTGGAACAAGTTATTGATCTGATCGTGAGCGGAGAGGAACCGCTGGGCCTGGCCGGCTGACGTGAACCGCTTCATTTGCCGTTCTCGCCGTCGCGTTGGCTGATGGGAGTTCTCCGCCCTGTTGTTGAGGCCCTTGTGCCTCCGGTGCTCGACCGAGGGCATCAGTTCATCCTTTGCGGCGCTGTAGCTGGCCAACTTGTCCGTGATCATGACACGCGGGGGCCGCATCTGCCGCTTCAGCAGCTTGCGCAGCAGACGCTTGGCGGCCTGTTTGTCCCGCCGCCTCTGCACCAGAACATCGAGCACAAAGCCATCCTGGTCGACGGCCCGCCAGAGCCAGTGCTTTGCCCCGCCGATCAGCAGGCACACTTCGTCCAGGTGCCACTTGTCTCCCGCACAGGGCAGCCGGCGCCGGATCTGGTTAGCGAACGCCTGGCCAAATTTGCGCGCCCACTGCCGCACGGTCTCGTGGCTCACGACGATGCCGCGGGCTGCCAGCATCTCTTCCACCATGCGCAGGCTCAGCGGGAACCGGAAGTAGAGCCAAACGGCGTGGCTGATGACCTCGCCCGGAAAGCGGTACCCGGCGTAGGGGGACTTGGCCGCGGATGTCATGCCGGCCACCTACCCGTCCCGACCTTCCCCGCCAAGCCCCGCCCCAAGTTGACGGTGCCCTGGCGCCTGCTCGGCAGCCTGGACACCCTGACGCTGTCCTACCTGTTCAGCGGCAGCATCGCTGTGGCCGGCTCCATCGCCAGTACCGAGGCATTCACAAAGATCGTCCTGTACTACCTTCATGAGCGGGCTTGGGCCGCGCTCTCCTAGTCTCAGGGTGAGGACGTCTAACGTTCTGATCTAAGCAGGCCACCTGTCTAGGCGAGGCAAATGTTCAGAGATCTTATTGCGGTTGTTTATGCAGCATTACTACTGGGTTTAATGGGAATTATACTTTGGATTATGCGTCGCACTAAGAGATAGTACTGGTGATGAATCTAATCCTGTTGACCCTTAGAGCTGGCGCTATGCAGCTACACCGGTGTGCAACCGTTCGGGCTCACGAACACACCAAACTTGCCGGCTGTTGTCCTCCCATGGCCAGCATCGCCATCATGATCGGCACCCCTCAAGGCATACGCCTCTTGGCCTTTTCGGATGAGAGGGAAGCTGCTGACGCGGCCGAGATGATCCTGCGTCGGCTCCCCGCGGCCGCGCTGCCAGCGCCAGTCTGGATCGTGTGCACCGACCCCGGGATCCAGCGCCGGCTCACTGACTACCTCGCTGATGTTCAGACGGAGCTAGTCGGAAGGTAGGCTGCTGGGAGATGCTGCCGGCCGCGAAGGCCCGGGATGACCCGGGCCTCGCTCGCTCAGCGGCTACCAGACC
>DASWQQ010000223.1:0-1859 GCA_036403615.1 Candidatus Dormiibacterota bacterium
CAACAAGAGCCGCGCCGAGGTCGCAGCCGAGCGCGACGCCAAGGTGCCGCTGCGCAAGAAGATGGGTACCGGCTGGGACGTCGCCAACGCCGCCCTCTTCCTGGCCTCGGATGAAGCCAACTTCATCACCGGCGTGACGCTGCCGGTGGACGGCGGCGCCAGCGTCAGAAGGGGATAGGGCGCGCAAGCAAACGCCGCGCTATCTGGGGAGACAGTGCGGCGCTGGATTGCTTCGCTTGGCTCTGACGAAAGTGGGAGCTTGCTTACTTCGTCAGCGGGCAGCCCGAATCCTTGGCCGACGGGAACGCCTTGTCGCCCGGCACCACGGCGAGCTGCTTGTAGTAATCCCAGGGCTTCTTGGATTCTGATGGCTTCTTGACCTCGAACAGATAGAGGTCATGCACCATGCGGCCATTTTCGAGCACCTTGCCGCCTTGCGCGAACTGGTCGTTCACCGGAAGCTCCTTCAGCTTCTTGGCCACCGCCTCGGTGTCCTTGCTGCCGGCCGCCTTGACCGCCTTCAGGTATTGCAGCGTCGCCGAATAGGTGCCGGCCTGGATCATGTTCGGCATCCGGCCAGTGCGCTTGAAGAAGCGGTTGGCAAGGTCGCGGCTCTTGTCGTCGCGATCCCAGTAATAGCCCTCGGTCAGCACCAGGCCCTGGGCGGCTTCAAGACCGAGGCCATGAACTTCGGCCAGTGTCAGCAACAGCCCGGCGAGCTTCTGGCCGCCCTTGACGATGCCGAATTCGGCCGCCTGCTTGATCGAGTTGGTGGTGTCGAGACCGGCATTGGCGAGCCCGATGATCTTCGCTTTCGAGCTTTGCGCCTGCAGCAGGAAGGACGAGAAGTCCGACGAGTTCAGGGGAATGCGGACAGAGCCCACCACCTTGCCGCCCTTTTCCTTGACCAGGTCGCCGGTGTCCTTTTCCAGCGCATAGCCGAAGGCGTAATCGGCGGTCATGAAGAACCAGGTGTCGCCGCCGGCCTGGACCAGCGCGCCGCCGGTGCCGACTGCGAGGGCATGGGTATCGTAGGCCCAGTGAAAACCGTAGGGCTGGCAGGCGTCGCCGGTCAGGCGCGAGGTCGCCGCACCCACCACGATGTCGATCTTCTTCATCTGCTTCGACAGGTCGTGAATGGCGAGCGCGACCGACGAGGTCGTCAACTCCGTGATCATGTCGACGCCTTCGACCTCATACCAGCGCCGCGCGATGGCGGTCGCGAGATCAGGCTTGTTCTGATGGTCGGCGGAGATCACCTCGATCTTCTGGCCGAGCACGCTGCCGCCAAAATCCTCCACCGCCATCTTGGCGGCCTCGAAGGAGTATTTGCCGCCGTAGTCGGCATAGACGCCGGACTGGTCGTTCAGAATGCCGATCTTGACGCCCTGCGCCGCCACCGGCCCGGCGAGCAAAAGGCCGCATGCCGCGACGGCAGCCGACAACAATCCCGATTTCATAGATGCCTCCCAGGGTTTTTATAAGCTGATATTTTATTACCCCGCTTATGGCCGGATATTGCAAGTAAGCCAATAGTATCGGGGGCGTGGCGAGGCCGCTATGGCCTGCCTATCGCGGAATTTCCGGCTTCTTGCGGTGCGACGCATCGGCCAGGTTGCGGACGATCATGTAGAAGATCGGGGTGAATATCAGCCCGAACAGCGTCACCCCCAGCATGCCGAAGAACACGGCGACGCCGACCGCCTGACGCATTTCCGACCCCGAGCCGGAAGAAACCACCAGCGGCAGCACCCCCAGGATAAAGGCAAACGAGGTCATCAGGATCGGGCGCAGCCGCAACCGGCAGGCTTCGATCACGGCATCCAGACGCCCCCTGCCCTCAATCTCGATGTCGCGGG
>DASWQQ010000224.1:0-3238 GCA_036403615.1 Candidatus Dormiibacterota bacterium
ACGACGACCGCGGTCAGCAGTATGAGCAGTACCATCCCAGCGCCGCGGGTTGCGTACCAGAAGGGACTGGGCCCGCTCATACCGGCAGGGCGGCGGCAGGCCAGCCGTTCAGGCGCAGGACCTCGCCGTCGGCACCCACTAGCCGGGCTGCCAGCTTATGAGCTTCGATCCAGCCCGGTGCGTCGGCGCCCCAGACAATCGATGCCGTGGCCGCGGCATTGGCATCGACGCAGCTCGCCGCAACCACGCTGACGGTGCGCCAGTAAACCCTGGCCTGGGAGCCGGTTCGTGGGTCGACAATGTGATGGCGTTCGATGCCCTGCTGACGCCAGCGCCTGACGGTTGTGCTCGAAGTGGCGAGGCCCCCGGCCCGGATGGCTACCACCTCGCCCTCTGAGTCCAGCGCAGCCCCGGAGTCCTCGGCGATCAGAACCGGCCAGCCGGCGACTGGTGCCTCACCGGCAACCGCGATATCGCCCCCCAGGCTGACCAGCACAGGCCCCTGCGTGACTTCCGCGGCCAGGCGGGCGGCGAGATCTGCCGCAAGCGCCTTGGCGCTCGCGCCCAGGTCGAGTTCGACGTCAGGCTGCAAGGTCACGGTCCGCCGGGCTGGATCGATCCGTACGCGTTCATAGCCGGGCACCGGCCGAACCGCAAGCGTGAATTTTCCGTCCTCCGGCAGCTGGCCGAAGTCGCGATCGTAGCCGATGATCCGCATGGCGGTGCCCACGGTGGGGTCTACAGCCCCGGCGGTCATCCGGCTTACCCGTAGAGCGGTTTCGATGGCGAGAAAAAGCAACGGGCTGACCGGTACTGGCCGGCCGGTGGCCTGGTTGAGCTGTGTGATCTCGGAGTCGCCGCGAAAGCGGCTGCAGGCCTGCTCTACCTGGGCGAGGAGTTCCTGGACCGCGGCAACGGCTCCGTCAAGCGCGCCTGCGTGTGGGGTGACCACGCGAGCGCCGGTCCCGAGTGATCGAAAGTCGGCCGCCGCCAGCATCGCGTCAGGACCCGCCCGAAACCGCGGCGGGCGGCTGGTTGGAGCCACCGAAGGAATCCGGCGGAAGGGGTTGCGGTTGCGTCGTTACCGAGTTGTCAGGGTTCCCGGGATCGACGGACACCGCGGGCGGCGCCGCCGCCGCTGCCTGGTGGCCGGAGAAAGTGCCGGCGGCAAGAACCGCGATCGCGGCCGTAAGGCCGATCCCGCCGAGGCCGGCCGCCCAGGTCCACGAACTGACAGCCCGGAGCGCTCGATCTCGATCGGCCGCCCGGGCATCCTCCAGCGGAGTCGCCATGAGAGCCAATATTGCACCGCGAACCTGACGAAAAGGTGAACGAAGGATTAGAACAAGCTAAGAAACGGGCTCGGGATCATCAGCCGCTCGCCCTGCCTGGTAACGCCACAGCTGAGGGAAGATGAGCCGAACCAGCAGGCAGCCGGCCAGGCAGGTGATTCCTCCTACCACGTCGGCAAACTCCGCCGAGGCAACACTGGCCACTGCCCCGGCACGGGCATCACCAAGGTAAGGCCCACTGACGACCACCATCGAGTAGACCGCCGAGAGGCGCCCGCGCAGCCGGTCGGGAGCCAGCGTTTGCTGGATCGTGTTTCTCGCAATCGCACTGATCGCGTCAGCTGCGCCGGCGAAGGCAAGCAGCAGGACCGCCAGCCAGATAGAGGCCGCCAGTCCGAAGAGCGTGATTCCCAGGCCCCAGCCCGCGATCGCATAGATAACGACTCGACCCGGATTCCGGACGTGGGCGATGAAGCCGGAGAACATCGAACCGATCACGGCACCTACGCCCGGCGCGGAGTAGAGCAGGCCGAGCCCGCTGGGACCGACGTGGTAGAGGCCGAGGGCCAGCGCCGGAAACAGGGCCCGCGGCATGCTTAAGACCATGGCGATCAGGTCAGCGGCATATCCGCCCGTGATCACAGGTGTCCGTTTTAGAAAAACGAAGCCTGCCAGAAGGGCGCTAGCCGGCGACTCAGGTCGGCGGCCGATGGGAACCTGGGGCGACAGCAAGAGAACTGCCGCGATTGCCGCAGCAAACGTGACGACGTCGATCACATAGGCGATTGGCAAACCGACACGGGCGATTACAACGCCGCCGACGGCGGGCCCGGCAATGGTGCCCAGCTGGAAGAGCGCGAAATTCAAAGACACGGCACTCGGCAACTGCGCTCGCGACACGAGATTGGGAACTGTCGCCGTGCGCGCAGGCTGGTCGACGGCCGAGATGCCGGCCGCGGCTGCCGCTACGGCGTAGAGATAGACGAGCGGCGGATGGCCCCAGATAGCGCCCAGAACGAACAGGCCCGAGGTAGCGGCCAGCAGGAGCTGGGTCAAGAGCAACAGGCGCCGCCGGTCGACCTGGTCGGCGATCGTCCCCGCAACCAGCGAGAAGAAAATGAAAGGAACCAGCTGGACCAGTCCGAGCAGGCCGACGCGAAGCGACGAGTGGGTGAGCAGATAGACCTGGTAGGGAACGGCGACCACGGTGATCTGCCTGCCGATCAGCGATATCAGCTGGCCGATGAAAAGAAATCGAAACTGGCGCGAGTCGCGGAGCGGACTCAGGTCGAGCGCCACGTGCCGGAGGCGCCGGATCACAGGGCAGGCAGGACTCCGATCAAGCCTTCAGGCGCGGGCCGGCATTAGGCGCCGACGTCGCGCCGCCGGAAGATGACCGCCGCCAGGAGTATGAAGACGACCAGGTAGATCGCCAGCGTTAGCGTTCCCCGGGTCGCGCTTACCAGCGCGGTGGTAGCCGCGTTTGGATTGGGAAATGAGAACGGGAACGACGCGTTGACGCCGCCGGCGTTTAGCCCGGGCAGGAACTTGAGCACTTCCTTCAGTCCGGTGGTGTTCCTGAAAAGGCCGCCGACGAGGCTCTCGATGACGAAGAGGTAGGTGAGTCCACCGCCGATCGCAGCCGCCGTGCTTCGAAAGGCAAGACCGAGGAACATGCCGAACATGGTCCAGACCAGCAACTGCAGCCAGAGGGCGCCGAAGCCGCGTAAGACAACGTCCGCGGCGGGCCAGGGGCTACTCGCCCCGTCAACCGTGACCAGGATATAACTCGTCAGCGCCGCGGTCGCCATCACGGCGACGCAGATCAATAGAGCCACGGCGGCGAGGGCCAGCAACTTTCCCATCAGGACGGCGAGGCGGCCCGGCTTCTGGATCAGGATGGTCTGCACCGTGACCCAGCTGTACTCACTTGCGGTGTTTAAACC
>DASWQQ010000225.1:0-1696 GCA_036403615.1 Candidatus Dormiibacterota bacterium
GGCTGAGATCTTCAACCATGCCTGGGACCAAGCGGACGCACTGGAGACGATCGGCTCGATATCAGCCCACGAGGTTGAGCAACTCACAGAGTCTCTGCTCAGCGAGGACATCCCGGTAACTCTCAATCGCATGATCCTCGATTACGACCAGCTCATGATCTGCGGCCCTGTCTTCCCCCATGAAGTAATCGGCTTTTCTGGGGGCGCCAAGTACTTCTTTCCAGGCATAGCCGGGCCCGACATCATCAACGCCACCCACTGGCTCGGTGCCCTGGTTACCAGCATGAAGACGATCGGAATCAAGGAGACTCCGGTCCGCCGGGTGGTCCACCGCGCGGCCGAGCTGGTGCCACGGCCGATTCTGTGCATCGCGCTGGTGGTCAAGGGTCAGGCGTTCCACGGCATGTACGTTGGTGACTACGTAGAGGCATGGAGCGCGGCCGCCGACCTCTCGGCACAGCTGGAGATCGTCCATGTCCCCCGGGCATTCAAGCGTGTCCTGTCGATGCCTTCGAAGCTCTACGACGATCTCTGGACCGCCGCCAAAGCCATGTACAAAACAGAGCCGGCCATAGCGGACGGCGGTGAGGTGGTCATCTACGCGCCGCACCTCACCGAGGTGTCCTATACGCACGGCAAGCTGATCGACGAGGTCGGCTACCACGTGCGCGACTACTTCCTGAAGCAAGCAGAGCGTTTCGCCGGCGTCCCCGGCATGATCAAAGCCCACAGCACGCATGTGAAAGGATCCGGCAGCTACGATGCCAGTTCCGGCATGGAAGAGCCGAGGATCCAGGTCACCCTGGCGACAGGCATTCCAGAAGCCCGCTGTAGGCTCATCAATCTCGGTTACCTGGACTACCGCGACATCGACCCTGAGGACTGGGTCGATCGTGAAGATGAGGGTCTCTTGACCGTCCGCAACGCGGGGGAGATGCTGTATCGAGCTGCCGATCTTTTTGGACGGGAGCCCTCTGTGGCCACTCGCGTCAGGCCGGGCGCATATTAGTGGCAGAGGGCGACACCGCCTGGTCGATAGGCGTCGCACGGCCCCATACCAGCCATAACTCCGGCGCTGAGCCTGGGCAGCCAGTGGCCGTTGTAGAGGCGGAACATGCGGGCTGAACAAGTGACCGACCCCGTCGCTTACCACGGTGAGGGGCCGGTCTGGTCAGAGCGTTGGGGCGGACTGCGCTGGGTCGACATGCTGGCCGGTGATGTCCTTTCCCTGGCGGCCAACGGCACGATCAATCGCCGCCACGTCGACAGCGTCGCCGCCGCGATTCGGCCTCGCCGCGTAGGCGGAGCCGTCATCGGCGTCGAGCGGGGTTTCGCGCTAGAGGACGCCGACGGGACGCTCGCGCGCCTGCGAGCATTGTGGACCGACAACCATGTGCGGATGAACGAGGGAGGCTGTGATCCCGACGGCCGCTTCTACAGTGGGTCGATGGCGTACGACCAGAGGCCAGGTGCCGGTGCGCTGTACCGCCTTGATCCCGACCGCTCCGTGCACGTGGTGCTGGAAAATGTCACCGTTTCGAACGGGCTTGACTGGAGCCCGGATGGCTCCCGCGCCTACTACAACGACACAGCAACCCACCGCATTGCCGTCTTCGACTATGACCGCGAAGCTGGATTGACCGGCCGGCGTCCGTTCGCGGATATCCCAGCGGAGATCGGGCGTCCCGACGGTTTG
>DASWQQ010000226.1:0-3272 GCA_036403615.1 Candidatus Dormiibacterota bacterium
CGGGGGATCGACCAGCTATAAGTTCAGCTTCGTTCAGGGTGTGGCTGGCGACGAGTTCTACGTCACGATGCAGTGCGGCGTTCAGGCGGAGGCGAAAAAGCAGGGCGTCACTGTCAACACGCAGGGTCCGGCCAAGTTCGACCCCACTCTGCAGAAGCCGATAGTGGACTCGGTGGTCGCCTCCCATCCAAATGCGCTGCTGGTCGCTCCAACCGACGTGTCGGCGATGGAGGCGCCGCTGAAGGCGGCTGCATCGGCTGGGATAAAGGTCGTGCTGGTGGATACCACCGTCAAGGACCCCTCATTTGCGGTATCTCAGATCGCGTCTGACAACAAAGGTGGGGGCGCTGCGGCATTCAAGGCTATCCAGAGCCTCAGCCCCAGCGGCGGCAAGGTAATGGTCATGTCTGTCGACCCTGGAATCTCCACAACGGACCAACGCGCCGCGGGCTTCGAGGCGGCGGCAAAGGCCGACAGCAAGTTCACCTACCTTGGCATCCAGTACAGCCACAACGATCCGGCTACTGCGGCCAAGCTGATGACCGCCTCCCTCGCTAAGGACCCCGACATCGTGGGTGTGTTCGCCGCGAACCTCTTCTCCGCGGCCGGTACCGGTACCGGTATCCGCCAGGCCAACAAGCAGAATCAGGTCAAGGTGGTCGGCTTCGATGCTGGTCCGGATCAGGTTGCGCAGCTGAAAGGCGGTACAGTTCAAGCGCTGATCGCTCAGGACCCGTACCAGATCGGCATCGACGGGGTGGATCAGGGGTTGGCATCGCTCAAGGGCCAGCAGGTCACAAAGACCATTCAAACCGGCTCCCACGTGCTCACGAAAGACAACATCGACGGCGACGGCGCTCAGTATGCCTACAAGTCGAAGTGCTGAGCCAAGCGACTATGTCCGAGGACTAGGCAGCAGGCGCAGGGGCTCGGAGACCTCAGAGCACTGCAGTGTCGGGGCCGCCCGGTAACGCGGGTGGCCCCGGGACGCTCGGCGGGCGCCGGCTCGAGGGCGGCAATGTTCCGGGTATCGACGCCGCCGGAAAACATGACTCGCGTTCAACCTTGGCAATTCCAATCACCGGCTGACCTTCGCGATCGCCGCAACGTCTCGCATGGTTGCCACCCGTTGCCCTGGTTTCCCGCGTCTCGTGTCAGGTCCGCCCGTTGGTGCTCCTCAGGGCATACGCAGGGGCCCGCCGCGACCGCCGCGCGACGAGTCGGCGCTCATTGGCAGGTGAAACCTCCATCGATTGGCAGTGACACTCCGGTGATCATGGAGGCGCCGTCACTGAGCAAGAAAACGATCGGAGCAGCGATCTCGTCCTCGGTCGCCCAGCGGCCGAGCGGCATCGCGCTCAGGAAGGGACCTCCGATTTCCTCGCGCCCCCAGTACCAGGCCGACATGGGGGTCATGACAACGGAGGGGTTTACGCTGTTTACGCGGATGTTGTACTTGCCGAGCTCCAGCGCGGAAACGCGCGTGATGCTGTCGAGTGCGGCTTTGGAAGAGGCATAAGAGATGTGTCCCTTGAGGGCAACCAGGCTGGCCTGGCTGGACACGTTGACGATCGAGCCGCCGACGCCCAGCCGGATCATAGAGGCCGAGGTGTATTTGGTCACCAGTAGGGCGCCGCGGGTATTAACGGTAATGACCTTGTCGAAAACGGCGATGTCTGTGTCCATGGGAGTGGCGATCTCTCCACCGTAGCCGGCGCAGTTGACGACGCCGTACACGTCGAGGTCCTGAAGAGCGGCGCGGACGTTGTCCTCCGAAATCAGGTCAAACGGCAACACGCGAGCGCCCGTCTCGGCGGCCAGCGCCGCCAGTGCCTCCTCGGATTGGCCACTTGCGATAACGTCAGCCCCGGCGGCAACCAACTGACGTACTGTCGCACCTCCAATTCCACCGTTCGCGCCGGTCACCAGGATCGTCCGACCGTTGAAGTCCGTCATCACTCCACTCTATATTTCAGTCCGATTGCTTGGCGGGGCCAGTGTCGACCAGCCTCCGCCGGCACGCAGACTGAACAGATGTGCTAGGCAAAGGTGCAGCTAGATGCTAAGCTTGTCCGATGAGCAGCTCGACGACCTGCGTGACCGCTTGCTCCGTGTCCGCTTGCAAGGTCGTCCTCCTCGCCGGCGACCACGCCGGCTGACCCACCGATTGAGGAGATGGCACAACGCCGCCGCCAGCTAGTCAACGCGTACAACGGAAACCCGGTGGAGCTCGATCAGGTGGGGGTCAACTGATGGACGTGTCGGTTGGGGTGGATATCGGAACGACGAACACCAAGATCCTGGTCGCCTCTCCGACCGACGAGCCCTTGGCGATAGGGCAATTACGATCTGAGTGGTTCGACCATGCGTACGGAGCCAAGCCGGGACATCTCATCGAGCAGCTGCTGACCCAGATCGAGCTCACAATGCACGCGGCGCAAGACGCGACCCGAGAACACTTGCGTCTGATCGGCGTCGGGCTTGGCTCGCTCGCCGAATCCGGAATTCTTGTTGGTGCTGATGGAGAGGATGCGACGCCGGTAGTGCCGTGGTACGACACCCGCGGCGAAGATCTGCTGGGGGCTTTGCCTGCAGACTTCCGCGATTCGTTTCCCGGTATTACCGGCCTGCCATTGTCCTCGACGTGTACCTTTGCGAAACTACTATGGTTCCGTTCCCAGGGCATCCATATCAAGGGCACATGGCTGACTCTCGGGGAGTATGTCGCCTACCGGCTCACCGGACAGATGTATGCAGAGCCTTCACTGGCATCTCGTACCGGCCTCTTCGATCAAGACACTGGAGCGCCCTTTGAAGCGGCATGTCAGCTTCTGGGAACGGGCGCCGATCTCCTGCCGGCGGTCCGCTGGGCGGGCGTCGCATGGGGCCACGGGAGTCGAACGGCGGGCGTTGTAGCGGACGTTCCGATAACCGTTGCCGGACATGACCATCTCGTCGCCGCCTTTGCCAACGGAATTGTGGCACCCAACGACCTGTTCAATTCCAGCGGAACGGCAGATGCTCTCGTGCAGGTTCTCCCGAAGAGGTTGAGTGCCGAGCACCGGGCGAAAGTGGTTGAACGTGGCTGGAGCCACGGCTGGCATGTCGTGCCCGGGAAGAACGTTCTCCTTGGTGGCACTAGAGGAGGTCTGGTCCTCCGTAGAGTCCTTGACGTTTTGGGCCCCGATCGGCGAGATGACCTGGATCGGGCGATTGTCGCAGGCGATCTCTTAGACGATGCGTCGGTTCGCGATCGCGTTACCGTTTCGGGA
>DASWQQ010000227.1:0-2446 GCA_036403615.1 Candidatus Dormiibacterota bacterium
CAGGGACAGCTCCCTGCCCCCAACTTTCTCCGGACTGCCGGCCGGGCAACCGGAGACGTGGGAGGCGTTCAAGCTTGCATACGATGAGAGCCTCGCTGAGACGCACCGCGATTTCAACTCCTTCCTGACGGGTACCGGTTGCCCGACCCTGCCCGAGCGCGACTTCATGTACGAATCGCAGTACCTCAACCTCTACACGTACCCGGACGAGCTCGACTATCCGCGGCAAGCGCCACTGGGCAAAAACTGGGTTCAGCTGGAGTCGTGCGTGCGGACCACTGACCCATCATTCACGCTCCCATCGATTGCCGGCGACGGCCCACTGCTGTATCTCAGCCTTGGGAGCCTGGGCTCGGCCGACGTTTACCTGATGCAACGGTTGATCGAGATCCTCGGCAAAACTGCCTACCGGGTCATCGTGAGCATGGGCCCGCAGCACCAGGAGATACGCCTGGCCAAGAACATGTGGGGCGCCGAGTTCCTTCCCCAGACCTCCCTGCTCCCGCTGGTCGACCTCGTGATCACCCACGGAGGAAACAACACAGTTGTGGAGAGCCTCTACTTCGGCAAGCCGATGGTGGCGCTACCTCTCTTCTGGGACCAACCGGACAATGCCGAGCGGCTTGCCGAAACCGGGTTGGGCATCCGTCTCGACCCCTACCGCTGCACCGAAAGCGAGTTGCTTGAATCTATCGAGGTCCTTCTTCAGGACGAGCACCTTCACTCCCGCCTGAGAGGGATCTCCGAGCGGCTGCGCGCACGACCGGGAACACGCCGGGCGGCCGACCTGATCCACCGCCTGGCGGAAAGCAGGCTTCCCGTCGCCGCACCAAGCTGACCCCGCTAGCCGCAACCTACAGCGAGGAGCCCTACTGGTGGCGCGAAGCTCCTCCGCGGAGCCTGGCCCAGGCTGAACTACCGAGGACAACCGACGTCGTGATCGTCGGTGGCGGCTACACCGGCATGATGGCGGCGCTCCGGCTGTCGCGGCGCGGGCGATCGGTTGCGGTGCTGGAGAAGGAGTCGTTCGGATCGGGTGCCAGCGGGCGGAATGGGGGGATGGTCCATCCGGGGTTCAAGGTCGACCCGGGCCGGCTGCTGAGCCGCTGGGGTGCGCGGGGCCAGCAACTTTACCGCGCCAGCCTGGACGCCTTTGCCTTGGTCGAAGACACGATCAGGGAAGAAAGGATCGACTGCGATTACCGGCGGACCGGCCACCTTTATCTCGCCTACCGTAGCCATCATCTTCCCCACCTGGAGGCGGAAGCGCAACTGGTCAAGCAGGAATTCGGCCTGGATGCCCGCATCATCCAGCGCGACGGACTGGGCACCGAGGTTGGAACGTCCGCCTACCATGGAGGGCTCCTCTTCGAGCGCAGCGGCGGCCTGCACCCGGCCAAGTACTTCGCGGGCTTGATGCGTGCGGCGGAGGATGCGGGCGCCCATCTCCACGATCATGCGGGCGCTACCCGCATCGCCCGGAGAGGGAGCGGGTTTCAGGTAGAGACGCGGAGGGGAGCCATCCAGTGCGCCGAGGTCTTGCTTGCCACCAACGGTTACACAGACAGGTTGCTGCCGGCACTCCGCCGTCGCGTGATCCCGGTGGGCAGCTACATCATCGCGACCGAAGAGCTGTCTTTGGGCTTGGCGGCGAGCCTGATTCCCGGGCGCAGGATGCTATTTGACTCGAAGAACTTTCTCTACTACTGGCGCCTTTCCCCCGACGGGCGAAGGATGTTGTTCGGTGGGCGCGCCAGTTTCGCGCCGACCTCGATTCCGAAGGCGCGAGATTGGCTTTACTCTGCCCTGACCCGGGTGCATCCACAGCTGGCCGGCCTACGGGTCGAACATGCCTGGGGTGGCCAGCTGGGCTTCACCTTCGATCGTATGCCCCACATCGGGCGAATTGGCGGAGTCACCTTTGCCCTCGGCTACTGCGGGACCGGGGTGGCGATGTCGACCTATTTCGGCCGGCTCGCTGCCGATTGGATCGCCGGCGACGGGTTACCTCCCTGTTGGGAGAGACCGTTTCGCGGGGCACCCCTGTACCGCGAGCGGCCCTGGTTTCTACCCGCGGTCGGCGCCTACTACCAGTTGCGAGACCGCTTCTGAGCTGGCCGCCTCGCGCAACTTGAAGCGTTGCGTCTTGCCGGTCGCGGTCTTCGGCAGCGCAGCGACGAACCGGATCCAGCGCGGGCGCTTGTACTCGGCAATCCGGCTGCGGACGAAGTCCTGCAGCTCACGGGCCAGCTCTTCTGATGGCTGACCTCCCGGGGCCAGCACCACGAAGGCGATCGGCTTCTCCAGGTCACTATCATCGCGGCGCCCTACAACCCCCGCTTCCTGCACCGCCGGGTGCTCGGCAAGGGTGTTTTCGATTTCCACCGGGCTTACCCAGATACCTCCGACCTTGAGCATGTCGTCGGCGCGCCCGGCGTACCAGTAG
>DASWQQ010000228.1:0-6956 GCA_036403615.1 Candidatus Dormiibacterota bacterium
CGACGAGATCCGGGTCAAGGATCTCAAGCTCCCGGCCGGCGTCGAATCACTCGATGAGCCCGACGACCTGATCGTCAAGGTCGCAGCCCACCGCGAAGAGGTCGAGGAAGAGGCGGCCGCCCCCGCCGCGGCAGAGGTGCCGGTCGTTGGTGAGGGCGAACCTGGGTCGGAACCCTCAGCCGAGGGCGGAGCCGAAACCGAGAGCTGATTCTGGGCGCCCCTAGAATGGGCCCAATGCTGCCCCAACTCGTGGGCTTCGACTTCGACTACGGAAACTATCTATCGGGCAAGCTTGCCGGTCTGCTTGCGCTTGGGCAGGCGATTCTCGTTCTCGTGCTCTTCTACGTTCTTGCCAGGCTTCTGCGCCGCCTAGCCCGTAAGGAGTTGCAGCGAACCAAGGCCGACGCCCAGGTCTCCCTGCTCATCACTCGCCTGGTCTTTCTCACCACCCTGTTGCTCGGCGCCGTCGCCGCCTTTACCGTCATGTTTGGAAATCCAGCCCTGGTCTTCGGCAGCTTCGGCTTTCTAGCGCTCGCGTTCAGCCTCGCGTTTCAGGACATCCTCAAGAACTTCATTGCCGGCATCTTTCTGCTGCTGGAGAGGCCTTTTCGACTGGGTGACGAGATTTCGGTGGAAACGCACACCGGCGCGGTGGAGAACATCGAGATGCGCACGACCACGCTTCGTACCAGCGACGGCGAGCAGGTGCTTATTCCGAACTCGCTCCTCTACACCGGCACGATCACGAACCGGACACGGTATCCAACGCGCCTCTTCACCCTGACGGCAAAGCTTCCTGCCGGAATGACCCTCGACGGGCTGGCAGAGAGGGTGCGCAAGCAATTGGAGGAGAGTCCGGATATCGCTAAGGACCCACCACCTCACGTCGGCCTCCAGCCGAACATCGATGGGGGACTCACGCTGGAGGTCCGCTACTGGCTTGACTACCGAAAACACGACCCACTTGCTATCCAGGCAGCCATCGGTCAGCAGCTGTACCAGGCGATCCAGCCTTCGAAGTCGCCCTCTCCGGCCGCTTAAGGCCCGAAAGCACGGTCTGAAGATGGCCCAGGAGACGCTCTTTCCCAAGCCTGACGAGCCGGGCCTGAAGGACCAGCCACTGGCGGCGCGAATGCGGCCGCGATCCCTGGACGAGTTCGTCGGGCAGGAGCACCTGGTCGGTGAGAATCACGAACTGCGGCGCGCGATCGAGGACGACCGCGTCGGCTCCATGATCCTCTGGGGACCGCCCGGCAGTGGCAAGACCACCCTGGCCAGGCTGATTGCCCGGGTCACGTCGTCACATTTCGTGCCGCTGAGCGCCGTCAGCGCGGGTGTCGCGGACCTCCGCCGCCATACGGAGGAGGCACGGCTGCGACGGGCGCAGGGCGGCAAGCGGACCATCCTCTTCATCGATGAGATCCATCGCTTCAACAAGGGGCAGCAGGACGCGGTACTGCCCTTTGTCGAAGAGGGCGTGATAACGCTGATCGGCGCGACGACCGAGAATCCATCCTTCGAGGTCAACGCCGCCCTGCTCTCCAGGACGAGGGTCTTCACCCTCAATGCGCTGGAGGACACAGATATTGGCGCGATCATCGACCGGGCTGTGAGCGAGCCGGCCCGAGGCCTGGCTGACATGAACCTGGAGCTCGAGCCTGACGCCCGGGTCGCCCTGATTCGGGTCGCTAACGGCGATGCCAGGGTGGCCCTCAACGGGCTCGAGGCGGCCGCCGCCCTCGCCCGACCGCTACAGGGTCGGCGGCGCCTGACGCAGGCCCTGGTCGAGGAAGCGGTTCAACGAAAGAACCTCCTCTACGACCGCGCCGGCGAGGAGCATTACAACATCATCTCGGCGCTGCACACGAGTCTTCGCGACAGCGATCCCGATGCCTCGCTCTACTGGCTCGGGCGCATGCTGGAAGCTGGTGAGGACCCGCTGTACGTCGTCCGCCGCCTGATCCGCTTTGCCTCGGAGGACATCGGCATGGCCGACCCGCAAGCCCTCAGCCAGGCCGTCGCCGCCCAGCAGGCTGCTCATTTCATCGGCATGCCGGAAGCCAACCTGGCACTGGCGCAGGCGGTCGTATACCTCGCCACGGCACCCAAGAGCAACGCGCTGTACGCTGCCTACTCAGCGGTGCAGGAGGATGTGGCACGGACCCGAGCCGACCCCGTCCCGCTGCATCTTCGAAATGCGCCCACCCCCTTGATGAAAAGGATCGGTTACGGGAAGGGGTACCGTTACGCCCACGACTACGACGAGGCACAGGTCGAACAGCAGCATCTTCCGGATGCAATCAAGGACCGGACTTATTTCCACCCCTCAGATCGCGGTTACGAGAAGACGGTCAAGGAACGGCTCGACGCATTCGAGGCGGCACGCCGCAAGAGCTCGAAAGCCTAAGCTTCGATGTGCGGCCTGAGTGCCGCGTAGCCATTGGCCATCACCTGTTCGTGATTTCGGGCCAGCACCCGCCGGGCAAACGGTGCCACGAAGTTCAGGATCCGGTTGGTCGTTGCCACATCCCAGAAGTAGTCAGCGGCTGCGACTCTGGGTTCGGGTTCGCTGAACACCCAGCGGCCGGTCCCGACCAGGTCGCCACTCGAACGCAGCAGGATAGAACGGTATTGCTCCGCCTCGATAACCTCGAGTGAATATTTGAGGCTGTACGGCAGCGAGCCGCGCACCTCACAGTCGATCACCGAGCCGACCGATTTGCCGTCCCCCCGCACCAACTTGACGCTGCGAAAGTTCTTCCACCAGCCTGGATAACGCTCGATGTCGAGCACGACCGACCAGACAGTTGGGAGCGCGGCGTGAAATCGCCAGCGGGTCACGAAGTGGTATTGCTCGGCCACTGACACCGGTCCGGGTTAGGGTAGCCCCGCCATCGGACGGAGCTACCCATCTACCTGTTTAGCCGACGCTGTAGCCGTGATCCGTAAGCCATTTCTTCGCGATGGCATCTGGATCCTGCTTGTCGACGTCCGAGCTCTTGTTGAGCTTGATCAAATCGTCGGTTGTCAACTTTCCGTTGACCTCGTTCAGGAGCGCGGTGACCTCGCCGTTGGCGACACTGGCCTTGATCAGCGGGATGACGTTGTCCGCGTTCTGCAGGTGCTTGTCGTCCTGCAGCTGCACGTACTTGCCCGTCGAGTAGGCGCTGTCGCTGGAGAAGATCAGCCCGAGATCGATATCGCCCTTGTCGAGCGCCGCCTTGGTCAGCGGGCCACCCGCATCGAGGGCCTTAAATGCCTTGAAGTTGAGCGCGTATTTGCTCTTCAACCCGGCCGCGCAGAAGGGTCGCGTCGGGCACTCCGCCGGGCCGCCAAGCGTCATCTGGCTGGCGACCGACTCCAGGTCGGAAAGCTTCGTCTTGCTGCCGTATTTACCCGACTTGAGCACTGCAAAGGCATTCTGATCGACCGCCGGAGAGGCCGTCAGAGCCTTCAGCCCCTTCGGGCTCAGATAGGTGTTGAGTTTGTCGACGGTGGCGGCCGCATCCGGAGTGGCTTCGCCCTTACCCTTGTTCTGGAACTCGAGCTCGGTTGCCGCGTAATCGGGAAAGAGGTTGATGTCGCCGCGCTCCAGCGCCGGCTCGACGACCTCTCGACTCCCCAGGTTCAGCTTGTAACTGACGTTGTAGCCCTTACTCTTGAGCGCCTGCCCATAGATCTGGGCGATGATCGCGCTCTCGGGAAAGTTCAAAGACCCGACTGTGATGCTGCCCTTCGGGCTCGAACTCGAACTGGACGGTCCACCCGTGGACCCGCACGACGTGATCACGAGAGACAGGGCGACCATGCTCGCCCCCAGCACGAAGATCTGCTTCAACCGCATTCCTTACACCTCCGAAAATTCAGGCTGCCGACAGTTCTGCCGCTGGTGCTGTCTTTACCTCCTCCTGCGTGAATTGGCGCGTCCGTAGCCCCCGGGGGACCGCGAGTCGTTGCAACCCTGTGAAGCCGAACTCCACCGCAATGGAGAGAATGGCGACGATCAGGGCGCCGGCGATGATCTGGACGTCGTCACGCTGGCTGAAGCCGTCGATGATGAAGCGGCCGAGACCGCCCCAACCGACCAGGGCAGCCAGGGTGGCTGTTGCCACCACGTTGACAGCGGAGGTCCGTATCCCCGCCATGATGAACGGTAGCGCAATCGGCAGCTCCACGCGGAAGAGCACGGCGCGCTGGCGCATGCCGATCCCACGAGCTGCCTCGCGGACATCAGCGTCTACCTCGCCCATCCCGATGTAACTGTTCGTCACCATCGGCGGGATGGCCAGTGCCACCAGGGCAACGGCGGCGGGCTGCCATCCAATTCCAACCAGCTGAACCGCCAGCACCAGAAGCGCGAAGGATGGGATGGCCCGACCCATGTTCGAGATGTTGATCGCCACGATGCCCCCCTTGCCGATATGACCCAGCCAGATGCCGATCGGCAAGGCGATGATCGCCGCGGCGAGGATGGACCCCCCCGACATCAGAAGGTGCTCGGTGATGCGGTGGGGGACTCCGAAGTCTCCTGACCAGTGCCGGCTGTCGAGGAACCATTGGATCACCTGGCCCAGGAGGCTCATGTCGAGCTCCTCCGGGCCCACGGCGTGATCAACCGTTGAACACCGGTCAGCGTCACGTCGGCGACAACGGCGAGCAGCACGGAGAGTACGGTGCCGACCACCAAGGGCGTCTTGAAGTCGCGGATCAAGCCGTCGTTGATCAGACTGCCGAGGCCGCCCTCGCCGATTAGGGCGGTGATCGTCACCAGGCCGATAGTGGTCTCCGTGGCGATCCGCAGCCCGGCCATGATCGCCGGAATCGCCAGCGGAATATCGACCCGGAGCAGCTGGGGCAACGGCCGAAAGCCCATGCCGCGTGCCGCCTCTCGTACCTCATCCGGGACGGCGTCGAGCCCGACGACGATGTTTCGAATCAGGATCAGCAGGGTGTAGCTGACGAGGCCGATTTCCGCCGTGAGCAAGCTGAGCCCGGTAAAGGGCACCAGGATCGCGAATAGCGCCAGCGAGGGAATTGTGTACAGGATTCCGGTCACCGACAAGATCGGACCGCGGAGGATACGCCTGCGCCAGGCGAGCAGCCCCAGGGGGACGGCGATCAAGAATCCGATCCCCACCGCGACCACAGTCAGCTCGATGTGCTGGGCAAAGGCGGCGCCGATAACCCCGAGGTGATCCCCGATCCAATACCACCGGATCCATGGGTCGTCGGCGGCCCCGAGAACCCCGGTGGCCAGCATGATGCCGAATGCTAGCAGGGCTTTCCGGCGGGCATCGGTTTAGAGTTTAGTTTCTAATGATTCGGCTGGAACGAGTTACCAAACGTTATGGCGCCGGCCAGGTCGCGGTCCGGGAACTGTCGATCGAGTTCCCGACCGGCCAGCTGACGATACTTGTCGGGCCCTCCGGCTGTGGCAAGACCACCACATTGAAGATGGTCAACCGCTTGATCGAGCCCTCTGAGGGACGCATCTTTCTCGACGACCAGGATGTGACCCACATCGATCCCGTTGCCCTGCGCTTGAAGATGGGATATGTCATTCAGAACGTGGGCCTCTTCCCCCACCTGACGATTGCTGAGAACGTCGGCACCGTGCCCCGACTACTTGGTTGGGAGAAAGGCAAAATCCGGTCACGAGTCGACGAGCTGCTGGAACTGGTTGGCCTCGACCCGCGGCAGTACGGCCGTCGATACCCGCACCAGCTGTCCGGCGGCCAGCGGCAACGCGTCGGTGTGGCGCGGGCCCTCGGGGTTGACCCACCGGTACTGCTGATGGATGAGCCGTTCGGGGCGATCGACCGGATCGCGCGGGAACGGCTTCAGAACGAATTCCTGCGGATCCAGCGCGAGGTGAGAAAAACCGTGGTCTTCGTAACTCATGACATCGACGAGGCGATCAAGCTTGCCGACCGCATCGCTGTCATGAAGGAAGGCCGGCTGGAGCAGTACGACAGCCCGGCTTCCATCCTCGCCAAGCCTGCCTCGGATCTCGTCATCGACCTGCTCGGACCGGATCGCGGCTTGAAGCGGTTGTCGGTGACACCAATCGACCCGGTCACCCTCGAGAAGCCGCCGGTTGTTCACCTCGACGATCCACTGTCCGAGGCCGGCCGCGTCTTCGCCAGGGGCGCATCGCGGGCGCTGGTAGTTGACGGCGAGGGGCGGTTCTACGGTGAGCTCGACCGTCAGGCGGTCACGGGGGACGGCCGCGTTCGTGATCGTGCTACCCGCGTCGAAGCAAGTGTGGCCGCGGACCGCACCCTCTACGATGCCTTTTCCCAGATGCTGATCCACCAGGCGAGCTGGGTCGCCGTGCTCGACGGCGACCGGCCGGTAGGCGTCCTAACACCGGCCTCCTTTCTCGAAGCGATACGCAACGTCCCGGCAGAGCTGGAAGGTGCGGGCGCAACCGCGCGATGAGGATCGACCGGGCCAATTTCTTCTCGCTGCTGGTGACAGCCCTGACCGGCGTGGTCTTCCTACTGTTGGCCTTCGAGACCTGGGCACTTTTCACAGACGAGAAGCCGATCACCCTCTATGTTCGGGAGGCGGTTCATGCATTCCCCGGATGGGCCTTCGCGATTGCGATCGTGGTCGGGATTGCGGTGGGGCACTTTCTCTGGGGCCCGGCCCGCGGCATCCTCGCGCCGCAGCCGCGCCGGATCGGCCGGCAGGATGATGCAGCTGCACGTTAGCCCGGGAGCGGTGCTCTCGCTGCTGGCGACCATCCTCGCCGGGGTCGTCTTCCTGATGATGGTGAGCGAGACGATCGCGATCGGACAGGGACGCGATCCGATCACGAACCGGGTCAGAGCGGCAATTCGCGCCTACCCCGGAGTCAGCTATGTCCTGGCGGTGGTGCTCGGCCTCTTGTTGGGCCACCTGTTCTGGCCCTAGTTCTTGAGGCGTGCCCGGGAAGGGCAGCAGGGCCGCTG
>DASWQQ010000229.1:0-5328 GCA_036403615.1 Candidatus Dormiibacterota bacterium
CCGGGCCTGAGTGGTCCATGTGGCGCGCCCGGGCAGCGTTACAACGAGGAGGGGTGCGCGGTCAATTCCCCGTCATGACTTGACATTCCGCAGCCAAACCATTAACCTCGTAGTTAATGGTTAACCGTGGGGTTAATAAAGCTGAGCAGCTCGATCGGATCTTCGCAGCCCTGGCAAACCCGACCAGGCGGGCGGTCTTGCAGCGGCTGGCTATCGGAGACGCCTCGGTCGGTGAGCTGGGCGCCCCATTCAAAATGTCGGCGCCCGCGGTAACCAAGCACCTGCACGTCCTCGAGGACGCCGGGCTGGTCAGGCGGGAGGTCGATGGGCGAATCCACCGCATACGGCTTGATGCGGACCCGCTGAAAGATGCAACCGCCTGGATGGCATCCTACGCAAAGTTCTGGGGCGACCAGTTCGACGCTCTCGATCAATTCCTGGCAAAAACCGATCCGACTCGAAAACCTAGACGGCGACATAAGAAGGAGGAGTAACTATGCAGACATCCAAGGACACGACCACCAGCGTGCTGCGCATCACTCGGACATTCCCCGCGAAACGGGAGCGGGTCTTCGACGCGATGACGAAACCCGACCAGCTCGCTCAGTGGTGGGGACCGGCGGGCTTTAGCCTGCCTACCGCTGAACTGGACCTGCGCGTAGGCGGCAAGTATCGGTTCAAGATGCAACCGCCGCAGGGCCAGGCCATGATGCTAAGCGGAACCTTCAAGGAAATCGACCGCCCCTCAAAGCTCGCATATACGTGGGCCTGGGAGGGAGCGCCAGAGACGCTCGTCACGATAGAGCTGAAAGAAGCGGAAGGAGACACCGAGGTGGTTCTTACCCACGAGCCCTTCCCGAGCGCCGAGCTTGTCGCGCAGCACGACGCCGGCTGGCAGGGAGGCTTCGAGCGGCTCGAGGAGATCCTACGCAGGGAGAGAGCGAGCCGGCGCTAGCGACCTAGGAAGTGGGTGGTGCGGTCGCCCTGGACAGGATCAGGGCATGACCGCTCGCCCCTTCCGGAATAAAGCGATTCCAGAGGGGATTAAACCCACTCTTCTTTAGCCACCTGAGATATGTCCTGGCATCAGCATGGTCCCAGAACATGGTTGTACCGAGGTATTGCTCGCTGCCGGTCCAACGACGATCTCCAAAGGTAGCGAGGAAAAGCCCCTCGCTTCGCAGCCACTGACGAATTCGAGGAAGCAGGAGTTTCTGGTCCTCAAGCGGCACGTGGATCAGGGCGTAGAAGGAAACGACGGCGTCGAACGAGGCCGGCTCAGCCTCCCACGTAACCATGTCGGCCTGGATGAAGCTAGCGTCCGGAACCAGTTCCCGAGCCCGCTGGATCTGAACCGCTGAGAAGTCAACGCCCACAACCTCGAACCCGGCCTTCACGAGCAGTCTTGTCGCCGGGAGTCCGCACCCGCAGCCAAGGTCGAGAACGCGCGCGCCTCTCGGAAGAATTGGCGCCAGCTCGCGAACCCATTGTGCGTAGATCGCGGTGGCCTGGTCCGTCTCCGGGCTGGCGGCTCCGGAGTCATCTCGATATGCCTTTGAGATGGCGTCGTAGCCGCGCCTGACGAGATCGCGCTTCAGCGCGCGAGCGTCAAGATCGTCCTCCATACGTCCACGTTAGTGCGCGGGAGTGGGGAGGCGTGGTCTCAGGCGGCGTCGGACGCCGACTTTGCCAGTGAGTCGAGATCGAGGCCTTCTTTGCGAACCCGGAGGTCGATGTAGAGAAGGGTGTAGCCGATCGGTACCAGCGGCACGACCAGCGAGCCCAGGATGGTTGCCACGACGTTAACGGCGAGCGCCCTGGCAAGCAAGTCCAGGCCAGGAATGATGAGGATCCCGATGCCTGCGGAGAGGCCCAGGATCAACGATAGGATGAATTCGAGCAGAGCGATCACGATCATGATTCCAAAGGTCCTCCACCAGAAACCGGTGACCAGCAATGCGCTGCGCCTGACTGCTTCTTTTGGTTTGACCGGCTCCGCCGCCAGCACCGACGCGGCGGGCGCCCAGCGGACCAGCAGCCAGATCCCGAGCGGCGGAATTATCAAAGCCAGGGCCGCAAGGATCAGGCGGGCGTAGACGCCGGCAAAGTTGCCGTAGCGGCGAAAGCCGGCAACCAGGATGTCACTGGCACTTGCCGGGCCGCGCAGCATCACCTGCGCCGACGCCAGGTAAAGGGTCGCGAGCACATAGGGAGCGAGGAAGAAGCGCAGTAGACCGGAGAGGCTGTGGAAACCGGCGAGGAGTAGGAATACGTCCGGCAGCGCAAGCAGCAGGCTGATCGAGGCGAAGAGCTCGAAGTTGCGCCGGTAAACCTTGAAGACCGTGTCCAGCAGTTCGGAAAGGGAATAGGTCCTCGGCTGAAGCGGGCCGGAGGTCGGCGGCGCCGGATAGCCGGTCATGCTGGTGCGCTAGTAACGGGCGACCGGTGGCGCCCTTGCGGTCTGACGCAGCTAAGGGCTGTCTACGAAGCCGATCGACTGCCCGTAGTACTCGGTGAACCAGATCGTCGCGCCGCTGGTGGCAATGCCGTCGGGCCAGCGGCCGAGCGGGCCGATCTCAGTGACTGCCGTGCTGCCGGCCACGATGTGCCCGAGACGGTCGCCCCGGCTCTCGGTGAACCAGAAGCTGCCATCCTTTGCCTGCGTGATCGCCTGGGGCTGATGAGTGCCCGCGCTCGTCAGCTTGATGTCCGAGAGCTTTCCGTCGGTTGAGATCCGAGCGATGCGGTCGGCGCCCTCCTGGGCTATCCACAACGACCCATCCATTGCTAGGTAGATCTGAAATGCGCCACCGGCGACCGGTAGGTGAGTGAAAGCAACACTGCCTTGTGCGTCGACGTGAGCAAGGCTATTACTGGCGAAGTCGGTTACCCAGGCGCTGCCATCCTTTGCCACCTCGATTCCACTCGGCTGCCCGAGGTGTCCGCTAAGCGACCAATAGACGATCTTGCCGCTCGAGTCGATGCGGCCCGCCCTGGAGCCGCTGAAGTCAGCGAACCAGACCTGTCCATCCGGAGCGAGGGCCACGGCGATCGGTTCGGCGCCGAAGGGGAGGACGCACGTCCGGTAGTTTCCAGCCGTGTCCAGATGGGATATTGCGCCGGTGCCGCGCTCGGGGAACCAGAGCCCACCCTGGCCGTCAGCCGCGGTGTAACTTCCCGGCTGCGAGGTCAGGTGTGGGAGCTTGTACTGGGCAGTGCTGCCGGCTTTATCCAGCTGGATAACCTGCGAACTGTCTTCGAGCGTTACCCACGCCTTGTCCGATGGTGCCGCGGCCACGGCTGTTGGGCCGCCGCCATTGGCCAGGACGAACTCGGTTACCCCGGGGTGTGCGTGGGTTGGCGTCAATTGACCCGCTGTGCTCGTGAGTTTCGAATCAGTGCACTGCGCCAAGGCGTGAGCGGGCGCCGGATTCTTGCCGGATGGTGACCCTGTCGTTCCGGCTGCTGACTGAGCACCGCAAGCAGAGACGAGCACCACGAGTACGAGTAGGGCGGGGCGTTGGGGCATGCCTCAGGTTAACGTCAGGCAGCGCGGCGGCGGGAGGCGGTTGCCAGCAGTTGCCGGAAGCACTGGGCCGCGTCGGACGTCGGAACACGGTACTTTGTCCATCGGTTGACGTGACCGGGGTTCAGCGTGGTGGTGAAGAGGAGGTAGACGCCCTGGCCTCTTGCAAGTTGCGCGAAATCGGTGGACGGGATGATCCAGCTCCATGGATACCAGGCACCCGCTGCGCGGTCGTAGTGCTGGACCAGGATGTAGTGCCGCCGATTGGGAAAGAAGGTGGCGCGGTGGATGTTTGCCTGGATCAGCTGGGTTGAGTTGCTGACGGTCGAGCCGTGAATTGCGATCGACGCCCAGTGGCCATTTTTCTTTGAGAAGGCAAGGCGATGCCGGCCGGCATTGTCAGGGGTAGCCGCCATCAGGAGTTCATCCCCGGTGGCGACCTCGAGAAATGAGGCGTCGAAGTGCCGCTCAAAGAAGGCGCCGGTTTCGATCGGATTGGTGGAGATGCCTGCCACCGGGGAGCTGCTCGGCACAAGCGACCAGCCCCGGGCAACGGCCAGGTCCCGAATAGAGATTTGGTAGCGCGCGGCAGCGTCCTTCTTCAGTCCAGACCGGTTGGCGATGAAAATGCGGCGCTTGCCGTCGGCTGTTTCCCTGTCCGGGACACAGACGTCGTCGAGCTCCAGGCTGGGAACGAGCCATGCGGGGTCCACAAGCTCGCGCACCCGCAAGTCGAAGTAGAGGAAGGTGAAATCGAGGTGCCGACGCGGGTGCAGTGCCGGCGTCCCAAAAGCGATGCGGACCTGGTTCGCCGGGTGGAGAGTCGTAGTCCCCTTCACCTGGTCGAGCCGCCAATCATAGGAGCCGAGCGGCGCACGGGCTCGGTCGTAGCCGGCGGTGTCGTGCAGTGGAATGTAGGTTTCCATCTGACCGGGCCAGGAGAGCAGGTAGGCCTCGTCCAGCCGGTTCTCGATGATCCAGCCGATCTGGGCGTCCCCCGGTCTCATACATTCGCTAACCGTGCGCCTTTGAAGTTCCTGCGACGCTAGGATCGGTCGAATGGAAACCTCCGCGGGTGACAGGCAGCCGAGGATACCTCGGTACGGTGTGCGCTCACTCGCCGACCTGTCTCCGGCGCTATTGGGCAGTCAAGGGTCCGCTATTGAGATAGAGGACGCGCCAAGGGTCTGTCTGCTCCTCGTGGACGGGCTTGGTTCAGAGCTCCTTCATGCCAACCGGGCAATCGCGCCTTTCATGAACTCGCTCGCCCAGGAACCACTGACAACGGGGTTTCCGGCGACAACCGCCGCCAGCATCAGCTCGCTCGCGACCGGACTGCCTCCCGGCCAGCACGGACTGCTGGGCTACACGATGGCCCTTCCAGGCCAGTCCCGGGCCTTCAACACGCTCACCTGGTCGCTATATGGAATAGGCCCCCGGGTTAGCCTGCTGGACGCGTTTGTGCCAGAGCATGTTCAAGCTGAGAAAACCATGGTGGAGCGTGCGGTTGAGCAGGGGAGGCGGGTAACACGGATCGGCCCCGGGGCGCATGACGGCTCCGGCCTCTCGCGTGCAGTCTGGCGAGCCGGCGAGTTCCGCGCCGCGGAAACCCTTGAGGCGGTCCTTGCTCAGAGCCTCGGCGCACTTCAGCCGGCGAACACATTCGTCTATGCCTATCACCCAAAGCTGGACAGCACCGGACACGTCCAGGGCGTCGCGTCGCAGGCATGGCGCGACGAGCTCGGCTCGATCGAGCGAAGCCTGGTGAGTTTCGCCGAACGCCTTCCCCGCGACTGTCTCCT
>DASWQQ010000230.1:0-3102 GCA_036403615.1 Candidatus Dormiibacterota bacterium
CAAATACCTTGGTCTTGGTCATCGCACCTCCCAGAGCGCGCGCAGAGGAAGCTGGTCCAGGTCGGCTGCGCCGGCACAGAACATGGCGATCCGCAGCTGCCAGGCGAAGCCCTCCAGCAGATGGCGAACCGGTGCTTCGCCCTCCGCCGCGGCGGCGAGCACAACATGGGCGAATCCGGTGAGCTGAGCTCCAAGCGCGATCGCCTTGGCGGCGTCGAGCCCGTGGCGCAGTCCGCCGCTGGCGATCAGTGGGATATCCGGAAGCGCCTGCCGCACCGCGCGGATCGCGTCGGAGGTCGGGATCCCCCATTCCGCGAAAGCCAGGGCGAGCTCAACCTCCTCAGGCCGTTCCCGGCGGAGCGCCTCCACCCTGGCGAAGCTGGTCCCGCCCATGCCGGCGACGTCGATGGCGGCGACGCCCGCCTGCGCCAGCCGCGCCGCGGTCGCGGCGGAGATGCCGCAGCCGACCTCCTTCACAATCACCGGCACCGGAAGCTCATGGCAGAGGACGGCGATCTTCTCCAGCAGGCCTTTGAAGTTGTGATCGCCCTCCGGTTGCAGTGCTTCCTGGAGGGGATTCAAGTGAAGGATCAGGGCGTCGGCGCCGATCATCTCGATCGCCTCGAGGCACTGCTCCTTGCGCATCCCGTAGTTCAGCTGGACGGCGCCGAGGTTGGCGAAAAGAAGAACATCGGGCGCGACGCTGCGCACCTGGTAGGTCGCCCTCAGGTCCTTGTGGCTGATGCCGGCGCGTTGCGAGCCGACGCCGAAAGCGATTCCCATCGTCTGCGCGACCAGCGCAAGGCGGCGGTTGATATCACCGGCCGCGTGGGCGCCGCCGGTCATGCTCGAGATCAGGAAGGGTAGCTTCAGTGAATGGTTGAGGAAGCTGGTGCGGAGCTCTATGGCATCCAGGTCCATCTCGGGCAGGGCCTCGTTTACGAAGGCAAGGCGATCGAAGCCGGCACCCCGCGTCGACTGGACCGAGGCCTCGAGTGAAAGTTTCAGGTGCTGGAGCTTGCGCTCGGATATGCGGGAGAGCGGGTGGCCGTTGGCGTCGAGGGCCATGTCGGTCTAAGCCTCAGCTCGCCGCTGCCGCCGCTTCCGGCCCATGGTCGTTCAAGTGGCCTTCCGCTTCCAGGATCCCGGGGTGATCGGCCTCCCGCCGCCGCATCATCTGTACGAAGTAGTCGACGATGATGGGGTCGAACTGGGTCCCCTTCCCAGCTTCCAGCTGAGCCATGGCGAACTCGGGGGTGCGGCGCTGACGATAGGGCCGGGTCGACGTCATCGCATGGTAGGCATCGCAGACCGAGACGATGCGAGCATGCAACGGGATGTTCTGGCCGGCAAGGCCGTCCGGGTAGCCACTGCCGTCGTACCACTCATGATGGTGTAGTACGACGTTCAAGATCTGCCTGAAGGCCTTGATCGGCTGCAGGATGCGGGCGCCCAGGATCGGATGCATGCGCATGATCAGCTTCTCGTCCTCATCCAGCTTGCCTTCCTTGAGCAGCACCTTGTCGACAACGCCGATCTTGCCCACGTCGTGGAGGATGGCGGCAAGGCGGAGCTGGTTCTTGTGCGCCGGCGAAAGCTGGAGCATGTCGCCAAGGTCCTCCGCCAGCTTGGCAACCGACTGCGAGTGACCGCTGGTGTAGGGGTCCTTGGCGTCGATCGAGGCGGCCAGGGCGTTGAGCGCCTCGAGTGTCGACTCGCTGTTCGGTGAGAGCATTCCCTCGGCCAGCTCCTCCAGGTGGCTCGAGTTGGCGATCTGACCCAGGCGTTTTTCCAGGTTGGCGACCATGCCCGGGCCGACCGTGTCGGCGCTGGCCAGCTGGGCGACGACTTCGCTCAGGACGGAGTCGAGGGCGGCCACGCTCTCCAGCTCGCAGGCACCGCAGATGCAGTTGCGCCCGCGCTTCTTGGCCATGTACATGGCGAGGTCGGCCCGGTTGAGCAGCTCATCGCGGTTCTTGGCGTCGACCGGGTAGGTGGCCCAACCGACCGAGGCGGTCAGGGGCGCGAAAATCGTCTTCGGGTTGTACATGAAAACCTTGGCCAGCGTGTCGCAGATTTCCTGGGCCCGGATGGGCGCCGTTTGAATGTCAACGCCAGGCAGGATCGCGACGAACTCCTCGCCGCCGTACCGGGTGACCGTATCCTCCCGGCGCATCGTCGATGAGATGGTGCGAGCCGCAGCCTTGAGCGCGACGTCACCGGCGGCGTGTCCGAAGCTGTCGTTGTAGACCTTGAAGCGGTCGAGGTCGATCATCATCACCGTTATCGAGCCGCCGGCGTCGCGCGTCTTCTCCAGCTCCTCGTCGAAGCGGGTGTGGAAGTAGCGGTGGTTCGGGAGCCCGGTTACCGAGTCGGTGACGGACAGCTTCTGTGCCTGGTCAAGGGTGTGCGCGTTGCGCATCGCGATGCCCGCCCGCTCGGCGAAGGTGAGCATGATCTCCTGCTCCGTCTCGCGCAGCGGCTCCTCGCGACCCTGGAAGCCGACGATCATGTCGGCGATGGCACGGGCGCCGTGGAAGACCGGCACCCGGACCCAGATGCCTGAAGGCAGCGTCTTGTGGTCGGCAGGCAGGAGTGAGCTTGGGTCTGGGACCGGGATCACCTGCTCGCTGACCGCCGCCTGCAGGGCGAGGCGGACGGCACTCAGGTCGGCACCTGCATGCGCCGCCTTGAGCTCCGGGTTCCAGTCGACGTAGAGAACCGACGTGGGCGGCACCGACTCGTCCTGTCCGATCAAGGACGGCATCTGAACCTGTAGCAGCACCGCGTCGGCGCTGAGCAGCGCCCGACCTTTCTCGGCAGTCAGCTGGCAGGTCTGTTCGAACTCGAGGTCACGGTTCAACTCGACGGTGACCTCCGACAGCGCCGCGTGGGCGCGATCGAGTTCCTCCTGCAGAGCTCGCTCCGCCCGACGAACGCGGTCTCCGACGAAGCCGACGAAGATTCCGGTGATGGCGACGAAACCGGTGCGCATCGCGAGCGCAGTCAGGTGCTCGCTGACGAGCGGGGTCCCCTTGATGCTGTCGAACCAGAGGACGACGCCGCTGTAACTGAGGATGATGGTGAGGACGGCGGTGATCG
>DASWQQ010000231.1:0-3664 GCA_036403615.1 Candidatus Dormiibacterota bacterium
CTCTTCATCAACTGGCTGTACGATCCATCTCGGATTGTCTGAGCGGCAGATCGTCGCGCTTGGCGGCGGAGGCTTTTCTTCGGAAGGACCCGGGTCTGCCCTGGACGATTTCATCCTCTCTCTCGCTCGACAGCCAAATCCGCGGGTCTGCTTTCTGCCCACCGCAAGTGGAGACAGCGAAACCTACGTGGCAAGCTTCTACCGCGCCTTCAGTCCACTCCTGTGTCGTCCCTCGGACCTGACGCTTTTCCGCCGGACCGTGGGGGACCTCCGGAAACTACTTCTCGAGCAGGATGTGATCTACGTCGGCGGTGGGAACACGGCCAACATGCTGGTCATCTGGCGCCGGCACGGCGTCGACACGATTCTTCGAGAGTGCTGGGAATCGGGCGTAGTACTCGCCGGCATAAGTGCCGGGGCGATCTGCTGGTTCGAGGCGTGTGTCACGGACTCATTTGGGTTGCAACTGGCAGCCTTGAACGACGGGCTGGCCTTTCTACCGGGTAGCGCCTGCCCGCATTACGACAGTGAGGAGCGGCGGCGGCCGGTTTACCAGCGACTGGTGGGGGAAGGGTTTACTGGCGGCTACGCAGCGGACGAGGGTGTCGGGTTGCATTTCACGGGGACTCGTTTCACTGAGGCCGTCAGTTCGCGACCGGGCGCGAACGCCTACGAACTGACGCTCGAGGCTGGCCGCGTCAACGAACGTACGATCGCACCTCGGCTGCTGGGATAATCAGCGTCTGGCCCTGGGCAGGGGCTCTCGCACAGGAGGTGCTAGATGTCACATCATCTGACCGACCTTCAGATCGAGTTGCAGGACAAGCCGGGAACCGTCGCCGCTGCGACCGAGGCGCTGGGCAAGGCAGGCGTCAACATAGAGGGCTTCGCCGGCTTCGAGATCGGAGGCAAGGGGATCGCCCACATCCTGGTAGAGGACGCATCGAAGGCGCGCCAGGCGCTGGAAGGCGCCGGCGCACGGGTGACCGGCGAGAACCAGGTGGTCGTCCTCGAGATGGAGGACAAGCCGGGCTCGCTGGGCAACGTCACCCGTAAGATCGCCCAGGCCGGCGTCAGCCTCAACACCGTCTACGTGGCAACGCGGACCCGCGTTGTCATAGGTGCAAAGGAGATCGAGAAGGTCCGGAGTGCTGTCGGCGCCGCGGCCACGGCGCAGCCGAGGCAATAACTTCTGGGGGCGGGGCGGCCAACCCCGCCCTTCAACCCTGAGGGTTAGAGCGCCAATCCTCAACTGTGATCGCCCAGCGTTCGTGGTCGCACCAGCGGCCGGCAATCTTGAGGTACCGCGGAGAAAAGCCTTCTCGCCGGAAGCCGGATTTTCTCACCAGTGCAATCGATCGCTCATTGCCTGGCTGGACGTTGGCTTCGACCCGATGAAGCTTCATGACCTTGAAAATGTGGCGCAGGACTAACCGCATCCCCTCGCGCATGTAGCCCTGGCCCGCGAAGGGCTCGAGGGCGTAGTAGCCCATGTAGGCATTCTGGAATCCTCTTCTGAAGATCTGGCTCAGATTAAAGACGCCGGCGATGGCACCGTCCTCGGTGCGGCAGACCAGGAATGACTGGACCGTCGGTTCCCGGGTCCTTTTCAGCCAGTCGTCGAACTGCTCGGGCGTTTTTGGTGGGCTGACCCAGGGTCGATGAAGACTTCTGCTTGCCAGGGCCCGCTCGATCACTTCACGCTGGTCGCGCTTTGCAGGCTCGCGGAGGAAGACCCGTTGCCCGGATTCGAGCGCGCGCCCCTGCTTAGCGGGCGTCACGACGAGCCCAGCGGCGAAGCACCGCCCTGATCGGCCACGGTGCGACGTGGTTGAGGCCGACTCCGAGCCGGTCGGGAAACAGCGATACGTAGACGTTCTGCCGGTTCCGCCCCACCGCGTCGGCGACCCGTCGGGCCACCTTTTCCGCCGGAACGGGAGGAAGGCGTTGATGGGAGGCACGACCCGGCGGGCCGAATCGGTTCCGGGAGAAATCGGAGTGTGTCGTGCCCGGGAAGACATTCATCACCTTGATCCCGCGGTGGGCCTCCTCCATCCGCAGCGCGTCGCCAATCACTGTCAGAGCGAACTTGGTTGCCGAGTAGTAGCCGATGCGAGGCACCACTATCCGGCCCGCCACCGATGAGATGTTGATGATCATGCCCGAACCCCTGGCTCTCATTGCCGGGACGACGACACGAATCGCTTCAGCAGCCGCCAGTACGTTGAGCTTGAAGACGGCCTCGACATCGGCTCCACTGGCGTCTGTGATCGAACCATGGAAGCCGCGCCCAGCGTTGTTTACCAGGATGTCGATGCCACCGAGCTGGCCGACTGTTTCCTTCGCCATATGCTCGAGCGCCCCCTCGGCAGTGACGTCGGTCGGGATCACGATCGCGTAGCCGCCATCCGATCGAATCAGGTTGGCCAGTTCCTCGAGCGCCTGCACGTTCCGGGAGGCGAGCGCCACGCGAGCGCCGCGGCGCGCGAATTCAATTGCAATCGCCCGACCGATACCGCTCGACGGGCCGGTCACGATGACGTTGGCGCCGTCCAGCTTCAGTGCTGGCACCCCCGGCAGAAGTCCGTATTTTCGCCGCGAGCGGTCAGCTCGGTGATCCGGTGCCCGCAGCGCGGACATTGCTCCTTGGCCTTTCCGTGCACCGCCATGAAGCTCCGATCCTGCTTGTGCGATTCGTATTTCGGTTGGGAGCGGATCGAGTCGATTGCTGATTGCATGACCTTTCGCGTGGCCGCGTGCAAGCGGGCGACGTCGTCGGGTTTCAAGGTCGGCCGCTTCCGCAGCGGGAGGATACCTGCCTCGTGCAGGATTTCATCTGAATAGGCATTGCCGACGCCGGAGATGAAGGCCTGGTTGCGCAGCAGGTTCTTGACCTCGCCCGGGTGGCGGCGGATCCGTTGGGCAAACTCGGGCAGCTCGACAGTCAACGCATCCGGACCCAGCTCGGCCCAGCCGGGGATGGTAGGTAACGCCCCAGGTGAGACCCAGTAAACGCGGCCCATCTTGACGGTATCGAGGAAGCGGAGCTCATCGCCGGTATCGAGCGTCAGCCGGAAGACGGTTGCCGCCGCGACCTTCTCCGAAGCCGTCGTCCACTGAAAGCGGCCGCCGAGCATCGGGTTGATAACCAGGTGCTGGCCGGCGATATCGAAGATCAGGAACTTGCCACGGCGCCAGGCACGTTCGAACGCGCCGCCAGTCAGCTGCCTCGCGAACTCGTCTGGGGGCGTTCGTAGTAGGAAGGCAAGCTTGGGCGAGGTCCATACCCCGGATATCGTCCGGCCCTCGAGGCGGGGCCCCAGGTATTCGCGAAGCACCTCCAACTCGGGCAATTCGGGCACGACTTCAGGCTACCCGAGCCGTTCGATCCTCGTGCACGGCGCTACTTGACTAGACTGGACGTCCCGTCTAGTATCGTGTCAGTGACAAGCCCCCGGCCCCTCAGGGAAAGGATCTTGAAGGAGGCATCGAAGCTACTGGCGCAGAACGCACAGGCGTCGGTGGAGCAGATAGCCGAGGCCTCGCATATCTCTCGGGCGACCTTCTACCGAAGCTTCGCATCAAGGGGGGCACTACTGAAGGCCCTCAGCCTGGAGCCAGAGCCGGACACTGCCCATCGCGTTCTGGAGGCCGCGCTGCGAAT
>DASWQQ010000232.1:0-17288 GCA_036403615.1 Candidatus Dormiibacterota bacterium
CATCGATCAGCGCCGGGATCCCGTGCTTGCAGCAGAAGGCGACACCCTTGACGTTGACTGCCATCGTTCTGTCCCAGATCGCGTCAGTGGTGGTGAGCACCGACTCGTCCGCCTCGTCGAAGATGCCGGCATTGTTGTACAGAGTGTCCAGCCTGCCGAAGCGGCTCCGGGCTGTCTCCACCATTCGACGGACGTCATCATCCCTGGTTACATCGCCGGCAACCGCCACGGCATTGCCTCCCAGTTGGGCCACCGTCTCGTTGACAGTCTCCGCCTTGAGATCGGCAGCCACCACCCTGGCCCCTTCCCGCACGAAGACCTGGGCAGCAAGCCGGCCCATGCCGCTTCCCGCCCCCGTGATCAGCGCGACTTTGCCGTCGAGCCGTCCCATCCGGTCAGGATCTCGCCGGCGCCGAACCGACATCGGTCAGCTCGCGCTCGATCGCGGCCAGTTCCTCGGCCGATCCCTGGACCCGTGGGCCCTTGAACCAGTTGCGGGCAGACAGATACCACCATCCGCCGGCAAAGAGCAGTACGACCAGCACCGCGACCGGCGCGTAGTTGAAATTCTTGGTCATATCGATCGGCGATGCCGGCGGCAACATGAACAGGATGGTGATGAAGGCAACCCAGATGGTCGCGATCACACCAACAGTCTTGCTCCAGCGGCCGAGGTGCCACGGGCCCCGGACAAAGCGATCACCCTGGCGCAGGCGAAGGATGACCGGCAGTATGTAGGCAATGTAGAGGCCGATGACTGCGATCGACGTCACGGCAGCATAGGCTGTCGGGTTCCACAGGTAGGGCAGGCCCAGGATGAAGGCACCGACAGCTGCAAACCAAATCGAGTTGGTAGGGGTCCGGCTGCGCTTGTTGACTCGGTGCCAGAACGCCGAGCCCGGAAGAGCGCCGTCCCGGGAGAAGGCATAAATCATCCGGGAGTTTGCCGTCACTGAGGACATGCCGCAGAAGAACTGGGCACCGATGACGATCAGCAGCAGCAGCTTGGCGCCGGTCGGACCGATCGCGTCGATGAAGATCTGTGCCGGCGGCACGACGGCACTGGCCTCGCTGGCGTAGTTCTGGATGGCAAAGGTGACACCCAGGAGCAGGACCCAGCCTGCAATCAGCGAGACGATGATCGACATCACGATGCCGCGTGGTGCTGACCTGGCCGCGTCGTGCGTCTCCTCCGTCATATGCGCGGAGGCGTCGTAGCCGGTGAAGGTGTATTGCGCCAGCAGCAAGCCGAGTGCGAAGACGTAGATCGACGATCCCCAGCCGGTTTTATTGACCAGCGTTGTGAAGACGAAGGACACGGATTGGTGGTGAGCAGGAACCAACGCGAGCACCCCCACGATGACGAGCACGCCGACGACGTGCCACCAAACGCTGACATCGTTCAGCCGTGCCACCAGGCCCACGCCGAAAGTATTCAAGAGTCCGTGAGTGGCGAGGACGACCGCGTAAATGGCGATGATATTGATCGGCGCCGTCCCGTAGCCGAACTGCAGGGCCAGGAAAGCGTCGAGGAAGAAAGCCAGGCCGAAATCGATGCCGGCCGTGACCGCAACCTGTCCAAGCAGGTTGAACCAGCCGGTGAACCAGCTCCAGGCGGCTGCGTTGCTCTGCGCCAGCTTCGCTGACCAGTAGTAGAGGCCGCCGGCGGTCGGGAAGGTGGAGGCGATCTCCGCCATCGAGAGCCCGACCAGGGTGACCATAATGCCGACAAAGGGCCAGCCGATGCTCATGATGACCGGGCCGCCTGTATTCATACCGTAGCCGTAAAGCGTCAGGCAGCCGCTCAGGATCGAGATGATCGTGAATGAAACCGCGAAGTTTGAGAAGCCACTCATCCTGCGGAGGAGTTCCTGGGCGTAGCCCAGCTCGTGTAAACGCTCGACGTCGGATTTTGCCCGGTCCCCAGGAACGACTGTTGACATCGAATCCCTCCCTCGATTTTCGGTCCACGCGCGGGTTCCCCGCTTGAAACTTCCCTTATTTCAAGCTCGACCTCTTCTAAAGTCAAGGAGCGGCTTGCTTAACAAGTCTTTGCAGCAGGGCCGCAAGCCCGCGAAGCTTGTTACGTTTCCATTTCGATGGGACGCTTTCGCTACCTCGCCGGTACACTCCTGCCGACCCTTGCCATCCTGGCGGCGCTGGTCGCCCATCCGGCCTACGCCCTGACGCACCACCCGACAGCCCCGGCACCCGCCGGGCGCCATGTCGCCCTACCGCCTCCGCCTCTAACCAGGGCCCAGGCAAAGGCGATCCTGATCCGGGCCGCCCGCCATCACCGGGTAAACCCGAACTTCGTGCTGGCGGTTTCCTACTGGGAGAGCGGCTGGAAGCAGGCGAGTCGATCCAGGACCGGAGCCCTGGGCCTGATGCAGATTGAGCCCTATACCGCCGCCACGGCGGGTCCGGCATTGCTGCATCGACGAGTGGACCTCAACAATCCGGTGGACAACGCCGAACTTGGGGCCGCCCTGCTGCGCTCCTACCTGGATCAGCTGCACGACCCCAAACTGGTGCTGGCCGCCTACTACCAGGGCCTCAGCGGGGTGCGGAAGTATGGCATCTATCCGAGCAGCCGCCCCTATGTAGAAGGTATCTGGCGGCTCCGAAACCGGTTCCAGGCGGGCTTAATCCCCTAGCCACGCCGGAACCCCGGCACTTGCCTTTCGGCCCTTTACATGATACTCTCGGTATCAGTATTTACGGTAGTCCCGCTGGGCTCAGCATCCCAGGGGTAGGAGGTACACGCTATGGGCAGGTACGGACCTCATTTCGGGCTCGGCACGATTCTCGTCATCCTTTTCATCGTCTGGCTGCTGTTCTTTCACCACTAAAATCGTGGGCTCGTGAGCTTGGAGTGGACGGGATTTCCCGTCCATTTTTCATGTTGGAAGCCAACTCGATGTTCAGGAAGGAGACGAAATGGACGCTATCACGCTACTCAAGAACGACCATCGGAAGGTGGAGAAGATCTTCTCCCAGATCGAAAAAGGCACCGGCGACCGTGAGCAGCTTTTCACTGAACTGGCGACCGAGCTTACCGTTCATGCCGAGATCGAGGAACAACTTTTCTACCCGGCAGTAAAAAACGCCAAGCAGACCCACGACATCGTCCTCGAGTCCTTCGAGGAGCACAAGCAGGTGAAGATGGTCCTCGCCGACCTGGCCAAGGCCGACAAGAAAACCGAGCACTGGCTCGCCGGCCTCAAGGTCTTGATGGAGGATGTCCAGCACCACGTCGGCGAGGAGGAAGAAGAGCTGTTCCCCAAGGTCAAGGAAAAGGTGCTGTCGGAGCAGCAGTTGCAGGAGCTCGGTACCAAGATGGAAGAGATGAAGGCGCGGCAGCTCGCCGCTGCCAGGAAGCGGTAAGCGTCTTCTTTTCGACCACAGCCAAACGGGTCTTAGGGTCCGGCAGGCGCCGGGCCCTTTCTTTCTAAGCCGGCAGGGCGATCGCGTTACTATCGTAGGGTCCAGCCAGCGTTAGAAAGGGGTGACAATTGGCAGCCAAGACGGATGTTTCTGAGGAACTGCGCCGGGTGCCGCTCTTCAATGGATTGGACCGCAAGGAGCTCGGGATGCTGGCCAAGCTGGTCAAGGAACAGCGTTACCCTGCCGGCGCAACCATCGTCGAGGCCGACAAGCCCGGCCATGGCCTCTACTTGATCCGTCAGGGACAGGTGTCAGTAAAAAAAGACGGACGCACCGTCGCCACCATGGGCCCGGGGCAATTTTTCGGTGAGGTATCGGTCCTCGATGGCGGCCCAAGGACCGCTGACGTAGTCGCCGAGCAGGACACGTCCTGCCTGACCCTGATCTCCTGGGAGATCAAGCCGCTACTCATGGAGAACGCGGGCATCAGCTACAAGATGCTGCTTGAGGTGACCAAGCGGTTGCGCAGCGAGCAGCCGCGCCACGCCGACTAAGACCCTTCTAGCTGCTCACCAGGAATTCGTGCGCCATCCACCCGTTCTTTTCCAGGTGCCACCAGACCTTTCCATCGGCGTAATTCGGACCCCCGTCGACACGAACGCTCGTGCCGTCGTTGAGGCAGACGATGACGCTGCCCTGTAGGCCGGCAGCATCGCGCACGTTGGCACACTGGCCGGGCACGTGAACCGTCGCCTGGTTACCCACCAGCGGACTGACCTGGCCCGGTAAGCCGCAGGTCGCGTCCACGAAGTGCCAGCTTCCAGAATTTTGGTAGACGTAGCCGGCGCACTGGCGGCCGCCGGTCGCCGCCGTCGAAAACTGAACAGCGGCAGCATTCAGGCCGGTGGTCTGGCCGGCAAGCCGCAGGCAGGGGTTATTCGAGGGGCAGGATCCGGCCGAGTACTTGAGTCCGGTCTTTGCCTCGACCCCGGGCACGGCCGCGGCCACAGCGCTCCCGGCGGCAGGCGCACCCGTCTTTGTCAGGGCCGGCCTCGACGTCGGACGTGTGGCGGACGGGTGACGGGCGGAAGGCGACAGGACGTAGGCCAGCGGGGCGATCAAGAGCACCAGGACCACGGCGGCGATCGCCCAGGCGACCATCGGTACACGTGGGAAGCGCAACCGGGGGAGGGACATTTTCGGAAGGCTGAGCTGTGGCAGCTTGAGAGTGGGAAGCCTCACTGGCTTTCGGGGCTGGCGGGGCAGCGCCGCTCGTGGATGCGATCGCTTCTTTGCACCGGCCGCCGCTTTTCCGACAGCCGCCACGGCGCCGATTACATGACCGCAGCGCGGGCAGAACCGGTTGTTCGCCTCATTTAGCTGGCCGCAGCCTGGACAGAAGACCCGGGCCGCACCGGCAGGGGCTGCCGCCGGCCGGGCTACCGGTTCCTCGACCTCGGCCTTTGCCGCGGTGGCAATCGGCGGGGAAGTAAGTGGAGCGGGGGCCGCCGCTGCCGCAGCAGCAGGTTTGGCAAGGGGAGCAGGCGTGGACGGGGCAGCAGGGCTCGCGCTGGTGGCGGTCGGCGCGGCAACAGCAGGCCTGGCGACCGGAGGCGGCTCGCTCCCGAGAGCTGTTTCCTTTGCCGTGCCCGGTGAGGAATTTCCCTTCAACCAGGGAATCCCCCCGGCAAGCGCGGCGAGGCCTGTCGGACGCCCGTTTCCATTGCGGCTGGCGTTCTTGTGCCCATTTTCCGACCCACTGCCGGTGGTCGGTGTTCCCTGCCAATCGATCGGCGTGCCGCAGCGCTCGCACCAGATGTCGATCGCCAGGTTCTCGAACTTACAGCGCGGGCAGCGGACCGTCCTGCCCATGCCCACCTTTTGATTGCTCATGCCCTGTGGTTGATGTAAGCACGTTCCGCGTCGACCCCGGTAGCCGCTGAATTCAGATCGATCAACTGGCGGCGCGCAAATTAGGTTGATTGAGCAGCCAGCCGGAGGAGGTTTGAACCAGCTGCCAGGTTCCGACCCAGTGGCGGGTCGAACCGGCGTAGACCTCGACCAGGTCGATGTAAACGGTGGCCGTCTGGCCGTTGTTGGCGATAACCCGAGCCTGCCGAAGGTTCATCTGCTGCGTGTAGGCGAAGCGGCGGTTGATGTATTCCGGTGGCGGATAGGCAGCCTGCATGCGGGCGCTCCAGGTGGCCGCCGCGGCGTCGAACTGGTGGGCTGCCACTGCCTGGTAGAAACCCGCGATCGAGCCCCTCGGATCGGCTGCACCAGATTGGGCTGCCGGCATCGGGGCCGGTTGCTGCGCTGGCGGCTGCTGCACCGTTGGTGGCTGCGTCGGAGCCGGCTGTGTAGCCGCTTGCACGCTGGGGGCCGGAGTTGCCTCCGGCGTCGGCGAGGTGCTCGGCGTCGCGCTGGCTAGCGGGCTCGAGCCGGGCGTCGGCGAATTCAGAGCCGTGAGGGGAAGCTGCGGCGTACTGGGTTGCCCCGCCGCCTTGAACCAGCCGAGAACTGGCATCGCCAGAAGGACCGCGACCACCGCAGCCGCGGCGAGAGGGAGCATCCAGATTGGCGCCTTCCGTCGGGATCGGGCAGAAGCCGGCGTCACCGGGGAATTCGCTGGAGGGCTCGAGGCTGGAGCGGCCGTTGCCGCGGCCACCGGACCGGCCACAGGCTGCCGCCTGGGTTCGACCCTGGGTTCCGGCAGAACCGCCACCGGCTCTTTCGTTACCGGGACCGGGAGCGGCTCCGGCTGTACTGCCATCGGCTGCGGCTCTGCAACGACCGGATGCGCCTCTGCTACTGGCTGCGGCTCTGCCGCTGTTGGCTGCGGCTCCACTGCATGGGTTGGAGCACCCGGCTTTGTTTCAGCAACGGGAGCCGGTGTGGCGGGCGTGGGTTCAGTTGCCACTGCGGCGGCGCTGGGTGCCCAGTCGAGATGCTGCGAACAGTTGGAACACCACATGTCGATCGCGTAGTTTTCGGCGCCACAGTGCTTGCAACGAACCATTTAATGCCTCCGCATGGAACCCGCCCCTATCAGCTCAACTGATGATACGCATATCAGGTTCGAATACGTACGCAAGCTCATCGGTAGCGAGCGTTCGGGCCGGAGTAACCTGCGAAGGTGCTACCCCAATCGGCCGAAATTCGGCTTCCCGGACCGGTCGACCTGGGGCTGACCCTGGCAGTGCTTCAGCGCGGCGGCTCCAAAGACCCCACCATCCGGCTCGCGGCGGGCGTGGCCTGGCGCGCCAGCTGGACGCCGGAGGGCGCCTCAACAGCCAGGTACGAGCTCAAGCGGGACTCTCTGCTGGTGCAGGCCTGGGGTGAAGGGGCCGGATGGGCGGTCGAGGCCTCTCCAGCCCTGCTGGGGCTGGACGACCAGCCGGAGTCCTTCCGCCCACGCCATCCCCTGCTCTGGGAGATCCACCGGCGGCATCCCGGGCTCCGCCTGGGCCGCACTCAGTCCGTTTTCGAGGCAGTCGTCCCGACCGTGTTGGAGCAGAAGGTTCCCGGCGTCGAGGCTCGTGCCGCCTACGCGACCATGGTCCGAGCCCTGGGCGAGCGGGCTCCGGGAGACGCCGGGCTGATTCTGCCTCCCACACCGCGGCGCCTGCTTGAGACGCCCTACTGGGCCTTCCATCGTTATGGCATCGAGCAGCGCAAGGCCAGTGTGATTCGAAACGCTGCCTGCGTCGCTCACCGTCTCAACGAACTGGCTCGTGCCGGAGCAGAGGAGGCGCGGCGGCGGCTGATCAGCATCCCCGGGATCGGCCCATGGTCAGCCGCGGAAATAGCGGCAGTTGCGCTCGGCGACCGCGACGCTGTGTCCCCCGGTGACTACAACCTGCCCCACGTTGTCAGCTGGGCACTGGCCGGGGAGCCGCGCGGTTCGGACGCTCGGATGCTCGAGCTACTCGAACCCTACCGGGGTCACCGCGCCAGAGTGATCAGGCTACTGGCCGCGGCCGGTATCACCGCGCCTCGCTTCGGACCGCGCATGCCACTGCGTCGGTTTGCCCGACGCTGAAATGACCGACCGTTCGCGCCCGCGCGTTCTGATTGTTGGCGCCGGCTTTGCCGGGCTTGCCTGCGCGCGAGCGCTCGACGGCAAACCGGTTGACGTGACCCTGGTCGACCGGCACAATTACCACCTCTTTACCCCCCTCCTCTACCAGGTAGGGACCGGCCTCCTTAATCCGAGCGACATCGCCTACCCCCTGCGCCGCGTCTTCCGCAACTCGCCGAATGTCCGAGTCCGCCAGGCAGCCGTTGACCGGGTTGACTTCGCGGCAAAGCGCGTTTCGACCGAGGAAGGTCAAGTAATGGACTACGACTTCCTGGTGCTGGCGTCGGGAAGCGTCGACAACTACTTCGGCAACCAGCGGCTGGCGGAGGTCGCGCTCGGCCTGAAGTCGCTGGAAGACGCCACCCGGCTCCGAAACCATGTGCTCAGCTGCCTCGAGCGTGCCGACGCTGAAAGTGACGCCGCGGAGCGTAAGGCCCTCTTGACCTTCGTGATCGCGGGCGGGGGTCCCACCGGCGTCGAGTGTGCTGGCGCGCTCGGCGAGCTGATGCAAATCGTTGCGGGCCACGACTTCCACGACGTCAAGCGGCAGGACATCCGGATCCTCCTTCTAGAGGGTCAGGACCGCTTACTGGGCACCTTCTCGGCGCGAATCGGTCGCTACGCGGAGAAGGTGCTCCGACGGCGCGGGATCGAGGTTCGGACTCGCACCCTCGTCACCGCCGCGGATTCCAGGAGCGTCACGCTGTCGGAGGGCACCGTCGTCCCGACCCGCACCGTCATATGGTCGGCCGGCGTCCGTCCCAACGATCCGGGCTCGGACGGATCGGTAGCAAAATTCAGGAACGGTCGCATCCAGGTCGACGGTTGCCTGCGCATTCCGGGGAATGCACGCGCTTTCGCCATCGGCGATCTATCCTCGCCCGGCCAGCAAACGCCCGAACTCCCGATGCTGTCACCGCCCGCGATGCAGGGTGGTCGACATGTCGCCCACGCGATTCTCGAGGAGGTGCGCACCGGCACCGCGCCGGGGCAACCGTTTCGCTACATCGACAAAGGTACGATGGCGACGATCGGCCGCAACGCGGGCGTGGCCCACCTCCCCGGCGGTCTGGAGCTAACCGGCTTTCTCGGCTGGGCTGCCTGGTTGCTCGTTCACGTGTATTACCTGGTCGGCTTTCGCAACCGCATCAGCGCGATCGCCTCCTGGGCATGGGACTACCTTCGCTTCGATCGTCCGATCCGGATCATCCTGCAGTCGAGCCCAGCGGAGCTGCCCGCAGCGACTAACTCCGAAACTCGGCCAGCGCCTTGAGCCGCCGCACGTCGGCGACAAAGGTCCGCTTGATTAGTGGCCGAAGTATTTGCATACCGATCCAGCCAGCGGGGCCGAGTGGCGGCTGAAGCCGCTCCGTCCAGGTAAAGACCGTCCCGCGTGCGGTTTCCTCGCATACCATCGCGCCCGAGCCGCTCACCCAGCCGAGGTGAGCGATGGTGAGGTGCACAGGCGGATCCCAGTCAGTCACCCGGATCTTGTCCGTAGTTGTGACACCGCCGATCCGCACACGTGCCAGGCCCTCGACGCCCACACCCTCACGTTGCGTGGACGTGATACGAAGCGAGGAGAGCTCGCTCATCCAGCGGTGAAGCCCTTCCCAGTCGACCATGTAACTCCAGACGGCCCCGATGGGGGCTCGGATCTCGGCCGACATCATCAGTTCGATGGGCTGCAGCTTCATTGCGCTCGGTCAAGGCGCCTGGTCCGTTTCAGCTCCACCCGATTGCCATGTACTGCGACACCTTCGTCCTTGAGGCGCCGCAGCTGTTCCTCGCGGTTTCGCGAAACCGGCTCGCCGGTGGCCTGTACCACGCGCCACCAGGGCAGCCCGACGCTGTTCGAAAGAACATTGCCCACCGCGCGTGCGGCGCCGGGAAAGCCGGCACGCCGCGCTACCTCGCCATAGCTGACCACCTCACCGCGACGCAGATCCCTGATTGCCGCGGCGACGGCTACAACAAAGGGGCGGCGAACGATCCGGGAGGGGCTGACGAGTCCGAGGCTAACAGAGCCTGCTTTACGACTTCGGCTCTATCCCCGTCCTGGGTGCGTAGGTCAGAAGGACGTTTCCCGACCTGAAGGGCCTGGCGCTGAGCAATTTCAGGGGCACGTTTCTCGCTCCCTCAAGGACTGGATGGCCCGCACCCAGCGCCACCGGGTTGACGATGAGGCGCAGCTCGTCGAGAACGCCCGCGTCCATCAGGCTGGCCGTCAGGTTCGAGCTTCCCAACACCAATAGATCTCGGTCGGCCGTCTGCTTGAGCCGGCGCAGTTCCTCCATGACGTTGGCCTTGAGCAGGCGTGCGTTGGCCCAGGCCGGATCCGGCTTGTCTAGCGACCGCGATACCACAATTTTTGGCGCCTGATTCATGCGGGAGGCAACCTCCGGGTCACCTTCGACCGCTTCCCGGCTCGGCCAGTAGCCCGCCATTCCCTGGTAGGTCACCCTGCCAAAGATCAGGGCGTCACTCGCCTCCAGCTGAGCGATGGCGAACTCGTTGAATTCCTCGTCGACGTTGTGCCATTCCAACGCCCAGGGCTTCGATCCCTCGAAGTAGCCGTCAACGCTGACCATCAGAAACGATGCGAGCTTTCCCACGATTCCCCTCCTCCCTGCTCAGGCGACTTGGCCTTCGATTTCGACCGGCCCGGCTGCAACGGCCGGCTCTGACCGGAGGGTGGCAAGCACGATCCCCAGCGTGACGATAACGGTCCCTGCGCCGAGCAGCCAGGCGAAGTGGTAGCCTCCCGCCAGCGCGCTGATGGGGTCGGCTCCGCCCCTGCTCAGGCTCAACGTGTGGGCGCCGGCGACGGTCGCCAGCACAGCCAGCCCGAGTGCGCCTCCTACCTGTCCCGTCGTATTCAAGATCCCCGATGCGAGACCGGCATCGGACTCCCGGGCGTCGGACATGGCGACGATGGCAAGCGTCGGAAAGGACAGGCCTCCACCGAGCCCCAGCAAGGCGAGGGGCACCATCATGTGGAGGGCGTAATTCGCATGCGTCGGTCCGAGCCCGAGCAAGGCGAGCGCCGCCACGATCACCATCTGGCCCGCGACCAGGACTTTGATCGGGCCGAACCTGCCTATCAGCTGTGCCGAAAGCCGGATGGAAAACAGGCCCATGACAACGGCCACGGGAAGGAAGCCCAGACCGATCGCCATCGGCCCATAGCCGAGCACCCGCTCGAGGTAGAGAGAGCCAAAGAAAAAGAATCCAAAGAAGGCCGAGGTCATCAGCGCCTGGACGAGGTTGGCTGCCGAGAGCCGGCGCGATCTGAAGATCCGCAGTGGAAGGATGGGGCTCGCGGCTTTCGCCTCGCGTACCACAAAACCGATGAGCAGCGCCAGGGCGACTGCGCCGAAGCCAAGGGTGTGAGCCGATCCTAAACCATAGACGGAGGACTCGACGATGGCGTAAACGGCAATCATCAAACCCACCGTAACCAGGAAGGCGCCCACCAGGTCGGCGCCCTTCCCCATCCCGATGCCGGCGTCAGAGCTGAGCAACCTGGCCGAAACGATGGCCGTTGCGACTCCGATCGGCACATTCACGAAGAAAATCCAGTGCCAGCTGACCGCTTGTGTGATCAGACCCCCGGCAAGCAGACCGATGGCCGCGCCGGCTGAGGCAATGAAGCTGAAGACGCCAAACGCCCGGGCGCGGTCGTCAGGCTCAGGGAAGAGCGACACGATCATTGCCAGGATCACGGCGGAACTCGCCGCTCCGCCGACGCCTTGCACAAAGCGCGCCACGATCAACAGCGGCTGGTTGAATGAGAGGCCGCACACGATGGAGGCGCCCACGAACACACCCAGGCCCGCCAGATATACCCGCTTGCGGCCCAGCAGGTCACCAAGCCTGCCGGCCAGCAAGAGCAACCCTGCAAAGGCGATCAGGTACGCATTGATGACCCAGGCGAGTCCCGACTGTGAGAAGCCGAGGTCGCGTTGAATCGAGGGCAGCGCGACATTGACGATCGTCATGTCCACGACGATCAGGAGGAAACCGACACAAAGAATCGTCAATGAGAGCCAGCGTGTGTTTTTCATGTTTCTTTAGACCGCACTCAAACCGAAATTCATCGGTGCCGCTGCTTATTCCCGCGCGATGAGTTTCAGTCCCGGGTCCGGTCTAAAGAAGAAATGGCCATTGGCCCGATCACCCTGGATTGCGCCTGCCTTGGGCCGCACGCGGCAACGATCGACCGAATTGCCCGATTTCAGCTCAACGCCAGGCGAAAGGGGTCAAAACTCCAGCTCATCAATGTCGACGACACACTGCTCGAGCTGGTGCGGCTCTGCGGGCTGGCGGCGACGCTAGGGGTCGAGCCGGGGCGGCAGACCGAACAGCGGGAACAGCCGGGCCGTATCCAGGAAGAAGGTGAACTCAGCAATCCGTCCGCCTGACACCTCGAGAACCTGTAGCGCCCAGGGCTCATGGCCACCGTTCGGACTCGGCTTGTACTGCCCATAGGTGGGCATTCCGTTGGCGCTGATGGCGGGGATCACTCGTGAGCCGCGACACCCGATCCCCGGTCCGAACCACCAATCGAAGATGTGGTCTCGACCGCTGAGCCACATGTCGAAGGGCGGCATGGATTGGGTCGCGTCTTCGCGGATCAGCGAGGTCAATGCCGTTATGTCGTAGCGTTCGAAGGCGGCCACGTAGCGCTCCAGCATCTTCCGATCAGCTTCGTTCAAATCCGGCACGCGATCCCCGGCGCTTACATTGCTCCTGGCAAGGGTGGCCCGGGCCCGCTGCAAGGCGCTGTTGACCGACGCCACCGAGGTCTCGAGCAGCTCGGCGACTTCAGAGGCTTCCCAGCGCAGCACCTCGCAAAGGATGAGCGCCGCCCGCTGGCGTGCCGGTAGGTGCTGGAGCGCGGCGACAAAGGCGAGCCGGATCGACTCCCGCTCGACCGCTACGTCGGCTGGATCCTTGTCCGGCGCGATCAGCTGCATCGGTACCGGTTCGAGCCAGGTTGCCTCGGGGCGTGTATGCAGGTTCGATTCCACCGGCTCCTTGGCCGGCCCCAGGTCCATGGGCCGGGTCCGGCGCTCCTTGCTGTTGAGCATGTCGATGCAGACGTTGGTTGCGATTCGATACAACCAGGAGCGCATCGCCGCCCGGCCCTCGAAGCGGTCGCGGCTCCGCCAGGCGCGCATGAAGACATCCTGGACGGCGTCCTCGGCGTCAAACGGGGAGCCGAGCATCCGGTAGCAGTACGCGATCAGCTCCGACCGGTGCTGTTCCAGCTCACCGAAAGCGGGCGCGGCAGTAATTGCGGGTTCGGGCACTGCGCTGATTCTAGAGAGGAACGCGCTCGTTGTTTAGCCCGCCTCGGCGGCGCCACCCAGTTTGAAGGCCTCGCGGAGTAGCTGCCTGACGGCCGGCGCCTCGAGGTCACCTGTCGAGCGCAACCTGAGAAACCGGGAATCTTTACCGCTGCCTTCCAACAAGCCGGCTCTATCGTTGAGCTCGCGGCCACGATAGAAGAAGATGGTGGCATAGGTGGCGAAAGTGCCTATTCCAACGACATTCGAGCCGTCGACCTTGTAGCGGACGATCTTCCACATGGCGCTGGCGGAGCGTGGAGGCTGGCTCGGGTAGGTGATCTCCGCCGCCCTTGCTCCAGCGGCTTTGACCGCCTTGCGGGCCGCCTGAACGATCGGGCGCACCTTCGCCGGCATCTTCTCTAGATGTTCAGAAACGGGGATCGCGGCAGCCGCACGCATCAGCGAGCTAGCGCCGTCCTCGGGGCCGTCGCACCGAGCACCTGGCGCAGCTTGACCGCAAATTCAGCAGAGTGGCTGTCAAAGCCGCCATGCGCGCCCGGAAAGACAATGGCCTCGGTTCCCAGCGCTTTGGCCAGGCCGAGGCCGCCCTCGTTAGCGAGCTCCCCGTGCGAATCGTGGCCGACCGCCGGAACGATGCGGACCGAGGATGATTTGAGTGCGGCAAAGTCGGGCTGGTAGAGCCCCACCGGCTTCAGGTAGTGGCCGAGGAACAAGCTGAAGTTCCGCTCCATCTGTGCCATTCCTTCGCGCATCTCCGGTGTCGGCTCACCCTGCGGAGCAGGAGGTGGACCACCCTTGATACCGGCCGACTGCATGAACTTCTGCATCGCCGGCCAGACGCCTGCCGAACGAGATGTGGCCTGGATGTCGTCCAGCTGTTCTGGATGCCGGGCGCCCGCAGGCAGGAGCGCCTGCGCCGGGGGCTCATGCGCCACCAGCGTCCGGACCTGCTCCGGATGGCGCGCGACCAGCTCCATACCGATCACAGCCCCGCCGCTGCTGCCGAAGACAAAGGCGGGCTCGCTGGACACCGCCTTCAAAAGCCGGTGTACGTCATCGGCGAAGATCTGGACAATCCGGGCGTCCTCGAGCGGCTCCTCGAGCTTGCTGTGCGAGAGGCCACGCGGGTCGTAGCTCAACACTGTGAAGTCGGGTGCGAGCTCGGCCGCGATGGTTTTGAATGCCCCTGCGTCGGCCGGTCCACCCGGTATCAGCAGGAGGACCGGGCCTGATCCCCGGATTTCGTAGTAGATGCTTGCGCCAGGCACTTTCAATGTCTCGGTTTTCACATTCATAGTCTTACCCATTCGAGGCCTCCTCTTGGATCGCCCTGATCGTGGCCGTGCTATTCATGCAACGTCAAGGTGAACTCTCTATCTAGTTAGACCGCGGGGGCCCCAGAACTCATCGGTCACCGCCAGACAGGCCACGGTGTCAGAATCGTCCACGGTGACCGAGGACGAACTCGCCGCTGCGCGCGCCGGCTGCACCCGGTTCTTGAACGGGCACGGCATCCCGAGTGCAGCGGAGCTGTTGAGCGGCATTCCGCCAGATGTCGAAACCGACCGCTACGGCAGCGGCGGCGTGGTGCAGGAGCTCGAGGAGGAGGTGGCTTCGACGCTTGGGAAGCCGGCGGCCCTTTTCCTGCCCAGTGGCACCATGGCTCAGCAGGCGACGCTACGGGTGCACGCGGACCGTCGGGGGAGGCGAGCGATTGTCTTCCATCCCATGTGCCATCTCGATTGGCACGAGGGCCGCGGCTACCAGCGGCTTCATGCTCTCGTCGGCGTTCCGGCTGGCGAGCCCACCACCCCGATGACGCGATCCGTGCTTGATGGGATAAACGAAAACCCCGCGGCGCTGCTGATTGAGCTGCCCCAGCGCGACCTGGGCGGAACGCTTCCCGACTGGGACGACCTGGTCGCCCAGGTAGAGTGGGCCCGCGCCCGAGGCGCCGCGGTCCACATGGACGGTGCCCGGCTCTGGGAGGCGACAGCCGGCTACGGCCGGACCGCTGCCCAGCTCGCGGCCCTCTTCGACACCGTCTACGTCTCCTTCTACAAGGGGCTGGGCGGCATCTCGGGCTGCTGCGTGGCGGGGCCGGCCGACGTAATCGCCGAAGTCGCCGATTGGCGAATCCGCCATGGCGGCCGCCTGTTTGCTATGTGGCCCTACGCCGCGTCCGGGCTGACGGGCCTGCGGAGTCGCCTACCACTGATGCCCGCGTACTACAAACACGCGCTCGCAATCGCCGGTGCCCTCGGCGATTTACCGGGCGTCGAGGTGCTGCCCAATCCGCCGCAAGCTCCGATGATGCACCTGCAACTCTCGATCAGCGCCGAAGACCTCGTGGGGCGCTGCGTTGAGATCGCAAGGCGCGACCAGATCTGGACGTTTCCCAGTCCGTTCAGCGCCATCGCACCCAGGCTTCTGCGGATCGAGTTCTCGATCGGCGACGCCACCATGAAGTTCACGCCGGCCGCTGTCCGGGACCTCGTCGAGCGACTTGTGTCCGGTCCGCGGGCGGCCTGATTGGTTTAGGTAGTTGCGCGGTAATGCAGGTGAACCACGCCGCTGCGGAATCGGTGTTGGTCCAGTAGTTCGAGTTTGACGCGCAGATTGCTTGGCAGTGAGGGTTTGCCGCCTCCCACCACGATGGGGGTGACCAGCATTCGGAACTCATCAACCAACCCCGCCCTGATCGCCTCGGCCGCCAGTCCGGGACCTCCGACTGAAATGTCATGAGCCGAACCGGCCTTAAGCCGCCTGACAAATTCAGGATCGAACTCCCGCTCCAACCGCGTCCTGGCACTGGATAGGGTCTTCAGTGATCGCGAATAAACCACCTTATCGGCTGCCTGCCATATGGTGGCGAAGTCCTGTACGACTGGCGGCTCGTTGGCGACATTTTCCGGCTTCTCCCAGAAGAGCATCGTCTCGTACATCCGGCGCCCGTAGAGGTAGGTCCCGATCGGCCGCTCGAAATCGTTGACAAAAGCGTGCACTTCCTCGTCCGGCGCTGCCCAGTCGAAGTTTCCGTCCGCATCCGCGACGTAGCCGTCCAACGAGGTGATGACCGAGTAGATGAGCTTAGCGATGGTGGATCCGGTACCTCACATGAGTGACCGCAGGTGATGCCACCACCTCGACCGGCTCCAGGGCGGGATCACCCGCACCCTCGAGTAGGCGCTCGCCAGAGCCGAGAAGGACAGGAACAATATGAAGATATAGCTCGTCCAGCCTCCCAGCGGCGAGATATTGCCTGATTGTGCTCGCTCCGCCAGCAATCAAGACGTCCTTTCCACCCGCGGCGTGCCGGGCCTGCTCCAGTGCCGCTTCCGACCCGGCCCCGACGAAGGTGAACGTCGTGCCGCCGCGCATGCTCAAGGGTTCGCGCGGATGGTGGCTCAGGACAAACACCGGAACGTGGTACGGCGGGTCATCACCCCACCACCCCTTCCACGACGTGTCCCATGGCCCGCCTCCGCCGCCAAACATCTTTCGTCCCATGACGTAAGCGCCGATATTCCGAGAGGCCCCCTCGACCACATCCGAGTCAGCATTGCGCACGCCGCCCTCCAGACCGTGTTGCTGGCGCCAAGCGAGGGTTTCGAAGACCCACTCGTGGAGGCGCATTCCACCTTCGCCTATCGGGTTCTCCAGGCTCTGATTCGGCCCGGCGACAAAGCCATCGAGCGATATTGAGATCTGCGACCTAACCAGGCTCATGTCCTCTAAGACCGCGCAAGGCGCGCAAAGTCATCGAAGGGCGCGTGACTGCTACGCGTTGGGCGGGACGCGGTGAAGCTCGAATACCGGGTAATTGGTTGACGCCCCGGCCGGATCCGATATCGGTTGGCGCAGGAGGCGGCGGGCGAAGAATCGAGCCGGAGCCGGTTGTCGGCTCACGAAGGGCGCCAGCACATCTCGAAAGAAGCTAGCTCCTTCGGGCGGGGTCAGCTCGACCGCTTTGATCGGCTCCGACCTGTGGCCGACCTCGATAGTGCCCTCGCCCGCGGCACGCAGGTTGCGGACCCAGTTGACGTGCCCGTAGGCCCCGATCAGGAAGCGCCGGCCATCGACCTCCAGCACGGCTACCGCAGTCGAACGCGGCTGCCCACTGCTCCGTCCGCGCACCGTTAGAAGCCCATTGGGACCCATCGGAACCCCGCCGCCGAGCAACCGGCGAGCGACCGGATTGAAAAGTCGCACAAAAAGTGGCGCCCTGGTTGTTGCCATGCTCTCCATCCTACGTCCGCCGACTTGAAGACTTCGCTGTCGATCTCCGAATAGCAGGAAGTTCATCTATTGTTATCTAGGCTCATGAAATTCCGTGCCACGATTCGGTACTGGTATCCGGAGCGCAAGAGCGGCCTGGCCGTAGCGGATATCCCCAACGAGCACATTCTGGCGCTCGGAGGGTTGAAGCAGAAGCGGGTCCGTGGAACCATCAATGGCGCCGAGTATCAATCCAACGTCATGCCGGCTGGATCAGGGAAGCTGGC
>DASWQQ010000233.1:0-7143 GCA_036403615.1 Candidatus Dormiibacterota bacterium
AAGCCCAGGTTGGCGAGCAACAGGTAAGCCCCCAGCCCGATCAGGAGTACGCCGCCCCACAAACCACGGGAGTGGCGCTGCTGACCGGGGTCCGCTCCCCCGCGGCGGGCGGGCGCCACCGGTTGGCCGGGAGTCGGCGCCACCGGCTGGCCGCGATTTGCCTCCGCGTGGGAGGGGCCAAAGAGGCCCCGAAGCTCCCGCTGCACCTCCTCCACCACCTGCCGCAGCCGCGGACCGGGGCCCGTAGCCCAGCTTGAAGCAGCGGACGAATTGGGGGCTTCCATCAGAAACCAGAGCACCAGGTAAAGGATGATGCCGATCGCCGGGGGCACCAGGGTGAGAGCCACGAAGATGACCCGAACGAGGGTCGGGTCGATGTGGAAGTGTTCAGCCAGGCCGGAGCAGACGCCGGCGATGATGCGATCCGGGCCGCGCCTCAAGCCACCCCCGACGCTTTCCGCCATGAGGCCAGCATTATCGCACGGGCCCTCAGGGCAAAAACAGGGGCGCGCCCCGTCGGCGCGCCCCCGGAGCTGACCGGCCTTAGACGGCCCGGCGGCCCATGAACAGGTTGTAGATCACGCCGATCACAGCCAGGACGAGCAGCAGGAAGATAAGGCTGCCGCCGATGTGAAGCGCGAAGCCGAGCAACCAGAAAACGAAGAGTACGACCACAATCGTCCAGATCAAACTAACCATGATGACCTCCAATTTGAATTATCCGGCTATCCCGGTAGATGATAGCGACGCTGTTATATTATGCCAAAACCGAAGTTGCTGTCAATGGCCCGGACCCGGGCCCTCAACTGCCTTTCAGCAGCCGGGCTCGCCGGGATGACCGCAGCAGCCCCCGAGCAACATGGCCCGCCCGCGGTTTCTCAACACCAGCGGCAGCTTATCGGTCAGTGGCAGGCGGATCCGCAGGTTGGCCAGCAGTTCGCGGACCGAGCCCCTGGACCGCACTCAGGCGGGCACGGCCCTGAGGGCGGGTAGGACCTCGCGCTCGTAGAACTTGAAGAAGCCTTCCTGGTCCTGACCGACCTGGTGCACATAGACATGGTCATAGCCCACTTTCTCGTAGGCGCGAAGCCGCTCCAGGTGGCGCTCGGCGTCCGGGCCGCAGACAACCGTTTTTGCGACATCTTCCTCGGTCACGGTGGACGTCGCCTGCTGGAAATGGGCGGGGAGTTTCAATTCCTGGCTCAGCTCGCCCTGGAGTCCGGCGGTGGGCCAGATCTCGTGCGCCACCTTACGCGCGCTGGCCTCGTCGCGCGCCCAGCACACGGTCATCTGTCCATAGCGCGGCTTGCCTCTGCCGCCCGCAGCTTCAAAAGCCTTGATCCCCTCCGCGCTGGGCGCCGTCCCGATAAAGCCATCGCCGATCTTCCCCGCCAGCGTTGCTGCCTTCGGGCCGCTGGCCGCGACCATGACCGGTATCGTGCTGGACGGCCGGGTGTAGATCCGCGCGTTCTCGACGGTGTAATGACGGCCGCGGTGGCTGACCGTCTCTCCACGCCAGAGCAGGCGGATGACGGCGACCGCCTCCTCGAGCATCTCCAGCCGAACGTCTGCCTCGGGCCAGTGGTCGCCCAGGATGTGCTCGTTGAGGTTCTCGCCGGTGCCGACCCCGAGGAAGAAGCGACCGTTGAGCATCGAAGCACTGGTGGCGGCCGCCTGGGCGATGATCGCCGGGTGGGTGCGGATCAGGGGGCAGGTGACGCCGGTTCCGAGTCGAAGCGTGCTGGTCGCCTGGGCGATCCCGCCGATCACGCTCCAGACAAAGGGGCTCTGGCCCTGGCGGTCGGTCCAGGGGTGGAAATGATCCGAGATCAGGGCGAAGCGAAAGCCGGCTTCCTCGGCGCGGCGGGCCTGCTCGACCAACCGGTTGGGTTCGTGTTCCTCGCTTGAGAGTGCGTATCCGAGTTCCATGGGCCCTCCAGGTACTTGCTAAGACACCTATCAGCTTATGCGATACCACAAGGCGCATGGAAGCCCCGCCGCCCTGGTGCAACTCGCCGGTTTAGGCGTCCAGGTTCTTGACGATGGCGCCCTCTGTCATGACCAGGCGGACCCGGTCGGGGTCGCCAAAGACGGCGGTGTCCTGCAGGGGATCGCGGTCGAGCAGGATCAGATCGGCGCGCTTCCCCGATTCGAGAGTGCCCACCTCCTCCGCGATCCGCATCAATTGGGCGTTGGTACGGGTGGCTGCGATGATGGCGTTCATCGCTCCCATCACGCGGGCCTGGCAGGCGATCTCTTTTCCTTTTTCCCCCTGCATGTCGGCGAGCACGTCGGACCCGGAGCCGATGCGCAGCCCTTTCTCGAAGGCCAGCCCGAGCGCGTCGTAGGCGCCGGTCAGTCCCTGGCGGATCTTCCGCACCATGTCAGGCGTCCAGCCTCCCTCCGCCTCGCGTGCCGACAGCAGTTCGTAAGTGATGATGGTTGGCACCAGGTAGGCGTCGTCCGCGGCCAGCATGCGGTCTGCGGTTTCCTCGTCCAGGAAGTTGGCGTGCTCGATCGACCGGACGCCGGCTTCGAGACAGTTCTGGATGGCGCGTGGCCCGTAGGCGTGGGCGAGGACGTAGCTCCCGACTCCACGGGCGGCCTCGACCGCTGCCGCAAGCTCAGCAACCGTGTACTGGACGTGATCAAGCTCATCCGATGGCGAGGCCGCCCCGCCGCTTGCCATCACCTTGACCTGGTCAGCGCCCCGGCGTAGCACCTCGCGGGCGGCACGTCTGACCTCCTCAGGGCCGTCAGCCAGGATGCTCTCCGCGGACAGTCCGGGGACCGTCGGAAAGTCCAGGCGCGACGTGCGGGCGCGATGGTCGCCATGGCCCCCGGTCTGCGAGATGAAGGCGCCGCTGATGAAAATCTTCGGCCCCTTCAGGAGTCCGAGGCGGATCGCCTCCTTGAAGCCCCAGTCGAGCCCGCCCGCGTCCCGCACCGTCGTGAAGCCGGCCTGCAGCGTTGCCTTGATCTCCTGCGCGATGCGAAGCGCGAGCACGGCCGCCGGAAGCGACGCCTCTTCCAGCGGATCGAGGTCGGTGATGGCAAGGTGCACATGGGCGTCGAGCAAGCCCGGCATCAATGTTCGTTGCTGGCAGTCGACTACGAGCGCATCTTTGGGACGGTTCCCGGCTTTCGCCGACTCGATTCGCGCGATGCGTCCCTGCTCCACAACCACCCGCGAATGCGATTGGGGATCCCGACCGGTGCAGTCGAGAAGCGTGGCATCCTCGAAGACAACGGTCACGGCCACTAGTCTATCGACGCCCGGCTCAGCCGCCCGTGTAAGTGAGCAGGAGGTCGGTGGCGTATGCGATCAGGAAACCGCCGAGCAATCCCCAGGCCATCATGACCGGAGCGTTGAAACGGCGGCCGACATGGAACATCTCATTGATCACGTAGAGGAGTGCGCCCGCTGCGAGTGCCAGGAAGAGCACGTAGACGGCCCGTGAGGTGAAGACGTAGCCGATCATGGTGCCGACGAACGTGGGCCCGCCACCGATCAGACCTGCGGTCAACAAAAATCCCCAGGATGGCACAGTCGCCTCGGCGGCCAGCGGCGCCGCAATCCCGAAGCCCTCGGTGATGTTGTGGAGGGCGAAACCGAAGACGAGCACCAGGGCGAAGGCGAGCGCGCCGGTGGCAGCAGACTGCCCGATGGCGAGGCCCTCGGAAAGGTTGTGCAGGCCAAGCCCGGTGGCGATCATCATGGCGAGCGTCCGGGGCGTGGCCGCCGGAGCGTTCTTGACCCGGCCGAAGAGGCGGGCGTTGATGTAGATGAGTCCCAGCAGGCCGATGGCAAGGCCGAGGGCGAAGATGGCGACCAGCGCCACAAAGCTACGATCTCCCTGGCGCAGGGCACCGAGCGCGGCTTCAACCGGTGCGGATGCGTGGCTGAGAATGTCCCAGAGGAGGAAGACGAGCACCCCGGTCGCGACTGCGTTCAACAGTCCCTGGGCTGCCCGGGGTACGCCGCGCAAGCGCCCCACCGGTAAGCCGATGAAGATGGTCATCCCGGCAATCAAACCGAGGACAACGGCGGTACCGTGACTCATCTCGTAGAGTTAGTGAATGCCACGTTCACAGTTAGCTAACGCTAACACGCGGCCGCCGTCCGAGGTGATTTCGCACTACCTGGAGGCCATCTTCTACATGCGAGCCGAGGGAGAGTTGGTGCGGAGCGCCCGGCTGGCCGACTGGCTCTCGGTCAGCCGACCGACCGTCACCATCGCCATCCGGCGTATGGTCCGCGACGGGATCGTACGTCAGACCTTGAGAAAGGACATCGAGCTCACCAGCCGCGGGTTGGCGGCTGCCGAGGCGATCGTTCGTCGCCACCGAATCGTCGAGCGTTGGATGACGGATATGCTCGGGCTCGACTGGGTCACGGCCGACCTCGAGGCGGAGCGCCTTGAGCACGCGATCTCGGCGGTGGTTGAGGATAAGCTCTACCGGGCGCTGGGCCGCCCGATGACCTGCCCGCACGGCAACCCGATTCCGGGCTACTCGACGATGCTGGCAGACGAGCTTCGGCTCTCAGCCTTGAGGCCCGGGGAGCCGGCGACCATCACCCGGATCTCCGAGGTGGCACAGCGTGAGGCGCCCCCCCTGCTTCAGTACCTGCACGAGCGCGGTCTGCGCCCCGGTACCCCGATCATGGTCGAGGAGCTCGACGAGGTGGGAAGGACGATGAAGCTTCGAGCAGCTCGCGTGCTGACGCTCAGCTACGAGACCGCCTCGAAACTCTCGGTAGTCCGGTCGGCTAAGCCGAGACGGAGACGGGCTGACGCTCCTCGCTGACGACCACCGCCGGCTTGACGGTCGTCGGGGCGTGGGGCAGGACCAGCCAGCCGGCGAAAACGAGGCCGCTGCAGATCAGGGCGAGAACAGTTGTCGGATCCATGAGATTTCTCCTTCTAATTTGGGTGGATGCCGGCGTAGGCGGGTTCACCGTGTTGCGAGAGGTCCAGGCCAAGAACTTCTTCCTCTTCTCCAACGCGTAGCGGAACGATCAGGTTGACGACTTTGAGGATCACGAAGGTGCCGATGATCGACCAGCCCCAGGAAGCGCCTACCGCAACCAGCTGGATGAGGGCCTGCTTGGGATTGCCGTAGAAGAGGCCGTTAGCTGCCCCCGAGTTGATCGCGACGGTTGCAAAGAGTCCGGTGGCCAGGGCACCCCATGTACCTCCGATACCGTGCACCGCCCAGACGTCGAGCGCGTCGTCGACTCTGATTCGCTCGCGCAACTGGATCGCCAGGTAGCAGACGACGCCGGCACCAAACCCGATCACGATCGCGCCCATCACGTTCACGAACCCGGACGCCGGCGTAATCGCGACCAGCCCCGCGACAGCACCTGCCGCAGCCCCGAGGACGCTCGGCTGCCGCTTGTGCCACCAGCTCACGGTCATCCAGGTCAGGGCCGCCATCGCGGCGGCCGTGTTGGTGACGACGAAGGCGTTGGTGGCGAGCGCGCCCGCGCTCAGGGCGCTGCCGGCGTTGAAGCCGAACCAACCAAACCAGAGCAGGGCCGCGCCGAGCACCGTCATGGTGGAGTCATGGGGCGCAAAGGATTGCTTGCCGAAACCGAGCCGCCGGCCGAGGACAAGCGCAGCCACCAGGGCGGACACCCCGGAACTGATGTGAACCACTGTCCCGCCCGCGAAGTCAAGCGCGCCAAGGTTGTGCAGCCAGCCACCCGCTCCCCACACCCAGTGGGCGATCGGGTCGTAGACAAAGGTTGCCCAGAGCAGGGAGAAGAGCACGAAGGCCTTGAAGCGCTGGCGTTCTGCGAACGCGCCGCTGATCAGGGCCGGCGTTATGACCGCGAACATCATCTGGAACAACATGAAGGCCTGGTGCGGGATGGTGGGCGCGTAGCCTGCGTTCGGAGTGAACCCGACATTGTTCAGGCCGACCCATTCGAGCCCACCTATGAGGTGGAACTTATCCGGCCCAAAGGCGAGGCTGTAGCCCCACAGAACCCATTGCACGCTGATCAGGCAGAGGATGAAGAAGCTGTGCATGATGGTGGAGAGCACGTTCTTTCGGCGGACCAGTCCGCCGTAAAAGAAACCAAGGGCTGGCGTCATCAACATCACCAGCGCTGCGCACGCGAGAACCCAGGCGGTGTCGCCAGCATCAATCTTCATGCGGACAATTGTGCGAAGACACGATCAAAAGGGCCATGGTCTGCGGTCACCGAAGTTTTCGCCGCGCTTAGTGCGCCGCGCACATAAGCGGCCCGTGGGGGATCCTGGGCGGTCGGCGAATCGTCAGGCTCGGAGCAGGGGCAACAGTTCGAAGTTTCCCCCGAGGAGGTCTGAGGCGGGGGCCTTGAGGTAGCCCTGCAGCACCGACGCGTAGACCGAACGGAAGTCCGTGGTGAATTTCAGGTTACCGTTGGCCAGCGAGGTGAGGCTGGAAGCCTCCCCATAGAGGCCGCCCTTGACTGCGCTGCCGAGCAAGAACATCGGGGCGGCGGTGCCGTGATCCGTTCCCGCGCTCCCGTTTTCGCTGACCCTACGTCCGAACTCGGACCAGGTCATGACCAGAACCCGGTCCGCCAGGCTGTGGCCCGCCAGGTCCTGCATGAACGCCGCCAGCGCCTGGTCGAGGTCCAGCAGCAGCTTGTCGTGCACCGGTTTCTCGCGGGCATGGTTATCGAAACCGCCCAGGGTCACGTGCGCGACGCGGACTCCAAGGCCGGACACGATCGTTTCGGCGATCAGTTTGAGCGAGCTGGCGATGGGACTCTGAGCCGGGTAAGCGGCCTTCGCCTGGTAAGCAGCATCGGTTGCCCGGAGCGCGTGGGAGGCTTGCAGCGCTTCCTGCAGGGTGGAATCGAAAAGAGCTCCGAAGGGCGCCGGCGCAGCTTGCCTGAAGCTCCCGTAGAACTTGACCAGCGGGTTCTCGACCTCGACCTGTGTGCCGTGCTCGTTGACCGGTTGGATCCGAAAATTCTTCAGCGACTGGAACGCCAGGACCGGTGCCTTCCCTCGCATTTCCGGTGGGACGAGTGATCCGGCGCTGACGCCCTCGAGGGCGTGGTTCGGGCTCTCGCCGACCTGATCGAGGTAGTTTAGATAGCGACCCAGCCAGCCGTCCCCGATGCCGCCCTGGATGGTCGCC
>DASWQQ010000234.1:0-2651 GCA_036403615.1 Candidatus Dormiibacterota bacterium
GGCTAAGGGCCAGCGCCAGCTGTGTGCCGACCGCGGCTATGGTTTTCTTCAGGCTTCCCTGCTCTCCACGCGGAGTTCAGATTAGGCTAGGCTGTCCGTCCGCCCAATTCCTCGGCCCTTACTATGGATCCGACGAAAAGCCTGATCGACCTGATGGCGCCGCGCTCGGGACACTTCCGCTTTGAATCGGGCCATCACGGCGATCACTGGCTCGAGCCTGACCTCCTGCTCCAAAGGCCGACGGTTCTACGACCGTTTGCGTCCGCGCTCGCGGATCGGCTGAAACACCACCGCTTTGAGGCAGTTTGCGGGCCCCTGACCGGAGGTGCATTCCTGGCCCAGCTGGTTGCAGAGGAATGCGGTGTCGCCTTTGCCTTCGCCGAGCGTTTTGCCGCGCCACCGTCGGATGCGATGTACCCGGTCAGCTACCGCATACCTGAGGCACTACGGAGTGGTCTTCGAAGCCTGTCGGTCGCAATCGTTAACGATGTAACCAATGCCGGGTCGGCCGTGCGTGGAGCCTACCAGGACCTCCTTTTATGCGGTGCGCGACCGGTCGCGCTTGGCACTCTTGTAGCGCTTGGTGGCTGGCCATCGGCGTTTGCCGCCGCCAAGGAGCTCGCCCTCGAGTCGCTCGAGACGTTGCCGAACAACCTGTGGGACCCTAACGATTGCCCGCTATGCGCAGCGCGAGTGCCGCTGGAGGATCCCTCGAGCTAGGATGCGGGTGCTACTGTCGACGATCGGCTCGCGCGGGGATGTCCAGCCACTGGTCGCCCTGGCGTTGGAATTGAGGGAGCTCGGTCAAGACGTTCGCTTGTGCGCGCCGCCTGACTTCCGCGTTTGGATGGATACGCTCGAAATCCCGTTTGTTCCTATCGGACCCGAAGTCCGCACCACTGCGACAGCCAGCGTGCCGGCCTTCCGCGCCAGGCCCTCGCCCGTGCAGATGCGTCAGATTGCGGAAGCTACAGTTGCCACGCAGTTCGAGGTGATGCCGGGGGCGGCTGAGGGCTGCGACATTCTGGTGGGAGGCGGGGCACTGCAAATCGCCCTCTGCTCGGTGGCGGAGCAGAGGGCAATCCCGTACGTCTGCGCCAGTTACTGTCCGGTATCTCTGCCTTCTTCGCATCACGCACCACCGGCATGGCGGGGAGACTCAGCCCCTGGCAGCGTCGCTGACAACAGCAGGCTCTGGGGGGAGGATGCTCAACGCTGGAACGACTCCTGGGGCTTCGCGCTCAATTCGCACCGGGCATCAGCCGGCATGCCCCCGGTCGCTGATGTGCGCAGCCACATCTTTACCGACGAACCCTTACTGGCGGCCGACCCAACGCTCGCGCCCTGGCCGGAGCCTACTGATCTACGGGTGATTCAGACAGGTGCCTGGATTCTGCCGGACCAAAGCCCACTGCCGCCGGAGCTGGAGACGTTCCTAGAGGCTGGCGACGCCCCGATCTATTTCGGCTTCGGCAGCATCCGCGCCCCGGCGGACCTGAGCAAGACGATGATCGAAGCCACGCGTGCGCTGGGCAAGCGGGCGATTATTTCAAGAGGCTGGGCCAACCTGACACCGCCGGACAACGGACGCGACTGCCTCTCCATCGGCGAGGTGAACCAGCAGGCACTCTTCAAACGGGTTGCCGCGGTGGTGCACCACGGCGGCGCAGGCACCACCACCGCGGCCGCGCGGGCGGCAGTCCCACAGGTCGTCATCCCGCAGCACTACGACCAGCACTACTGGGCAAAGCGAGTCGAACAGCTCGGGATCGGAAGGGCGCACGAAGTGTCTATGCCGACCACCGATTCGCTCGTCGCGGCCCTCAGCCAGGCGCTGCTACCGGATGTCGCAGCCCGTGCGCGAAGAATCGGCGACCTGGTGCAGACTGACGGCGCAGAGATGGCGGCGCTGCGACTGATCGCCTCCGACCTTCAGACCTCCCTCTGAGGCCAGTTTATTTACTGGCGGGCGGAAGAACCTCAATCTCGAAGCTTGCCTCCTTGCCGACGGAGAGGCCGGCTGCAGCCAGCATCTTCTGGCTGACGCTCAGCGCCAGCTTCCCTGATCCAGCCGGCATGACGTTGGATTGATACTCGGCGCCATTGATGGTTCCACGGACCCGCTTCTGCTTCAACCCTCCGAGCGCCAGAATGTGCTCATTGGGGATATCCGCTACGGCCAGGCCGCTCTTGCGCTCCGGATACCAGTACCGAATCGTGGCACGGAATTTCATGAGCCTAGATAACAATAGATGAACTTTCTGCTATTCGGAGATCGACAGCGAAGTCTTCAAGTCGGCCGACGTAGGATGGGGAGCATGGCAGCAACCAGGGCGCCACTTTTTGTGCGACTTTTCAATCCGGTCGCCCGCCGGTTGCTCGGCGGCGGGGTTCCGATGGGTCCCAATGGGCTTCTAACGGTGCGCGGACGGAGCAGTGGCCAGCCGCGTTCGACTGCGGTAGCCGTGCTGGAAGTCGATGGCCGGCGCTTCCTGATCGGCGCCTATGGGCACGTCAACTGGGTCCGCAACCTGCGTGCTGCGGGCGAGGGCACTATCGAGATCGGCCACAGGTCGGAGCCGATCAAAGCGGTCGAGCTCACCCCGCCCGAAGGAGCTAGCTTCTTTCGAGATGTGCTGGCGCCCTTCGTG